>NZ_JBFUJG010000007.1:0-147613 GCF_056401495.1 Mucilaginibacter sp. P4_E8 | reverse complement strand
ATTTCATACTCTGTACCCCTTGTAAGTGAGGCAACCTCCAACACGGGATGAGCTTCTTGCATAATTGTTTTTTTCGATTCAGAAAATACTGCCTTCTGATGCGGGTGCAGGGTAATAGCTGCAGCATTTGTTGAGCTTAAGAAAACCCTTCCTGTTAAAACATTCACCTCTATTTTATTATGGGTATGCTTAATATTAAAGCTTGTACCTAATACACGTGTGGTTAAGCCACCGCAATGAATAATAAAGGGATGGGCAGCGTCTTTTGCAACCTCAAAAAGGGCTTCACCTTCCAGATCAACATTGCGCAAATTTCCCTTGAATTTTACAGGGTAAGTCAATTTACTGTTCCCCTTCAGCCAAACAATACTACCGTCTGAAAGAATACTTTTAGTAATGTGCCCGGTTGAATTAGATACAGAAGCATATTGATGTATATTAAAAAGTTCTTTAAGCTGGTTGCTAAAAGCAAATACTAAAATCCCCATTAAAACTATACACGAAGCAATTTTTAACCACGGCCTCATACTAATAATAAAGAACGAGCTTTCCCCGCTTTTTGCAGGCATTATCCTGTTCATTAATTCATCGTAAGTTTTTTTCTGAGAATCATCCCGTTCCAAATCTGTTAAAGCGCCAAACGCCTGCTCATCATTGATGTACCTGAGCCACTCCTCCACTTTGAATTTTTCCTCTATACTTAACTGATCTTTTAAATACAGGTCAATTAATTTTTCAAACTCTTTATCTTGCATCCATGTTTACTGCAATTTATTGCAGCGTTCTATATGTAAGTAAACTCAGCAATACAAAACACCTACGCATATTTAAGATTTTTTTATAAAAAATTAACATTGACCACAAAATATGCAATCAAAACATAAAATAATTGTTAAAACAACAGAAACAGTGAAAATAAAAGAGATGATTACATCAAAAAATCGCCCAATGAAGAGCGCAGATACTTTAATGCCTTGGTTAATTGATTTTCGACCGTTTTGTGCGAAATATTAAGCAGATCTGCAATGTTTTTTATAGACTTATGCTCGTCACGGCTTAATCTATAAATTTGCTGGCATTTTTCGGGGAGTTTGGATACCTCGTTTTCAACCTTGGTTTTTAAATCAGAGAAATAAATATTTTCTTCATTTGAATTATCAAAGAAAATTTTCTCAAAAGAGGTATAACTGGCTGCATAATCCTTCTTTACTTTTTCAGACTTGATATAATTCAAGGTTTGGAATTTAATGGCCGTAAACAAATAAGCTTTAAGGGAATGGGTTATGTTTAATTCGCCACGCTTATTCCATAATGAAAAAAAGGTTTCCTGCACTATTTCCTCACAAACAACTTTATTTCTTAAAATATTATAGGCATAACCGTAAAGTGAAGACCAGTACATTTGATATATTTCCTCAAATGCAGCGATATTTCCTTTCTTTAACTGAAAAAGGACACTTTCCTCACCATATTTAAGTACTTTTTTGATAAATTTTTATATTTAGTTAAAATTTACGTTAAATATAAAAATTATAGTCAATAAAAATTGTATTTATAACAATTTTACCAACATCAATCACAAATTTTACAATTTAAAATCCCATACAATCAAAAAAACCGAGTTTTAATTTTAAATAAATGTTGAAAACATATTTAATATCAAAAAAAATCAACAACAGAATCAAACATCTCAGGAAAACTCACCTAATTTTATCGAATGTACCGATCATATTTATTCACCTTTAGGCAATTAATCTTAGCGTTATTTTGTTGATCTCTATACCATTTCACTACCCTCGATTACGCACCAAGCTTACAGGATTTATCCCCGCTGATCACAGCAATTATATAATTTAACTATAATTAAAACAAACGCTAATTTTGTTACTTTAGCAATATATCTTATTGGCTTGTTTTTAACACAGACCGATTACTTACATTATTTATCTACTAATTATTCCGAATTTTCCAACAGGTTTTTGTCATGGAAATTAAGCTATATCTGTTTTAATGAAAAAGGTTGCCAAAGAAAATAATTCTGCTTTACAGTTTCCGGTTGTTGGTATTGGTGCTTCTGCAGGCGGGTTGGATGCTGTTCGCTCGTTTTTAAAGGCATTACCTGCCAAATCAGGCATGACCTTTGTTTTTATTCAGCATTTAAGTCCGCAGCATGAAAGTATTTTACCAGAGTTATTACAAAAGGTAGCGCCATTTCCGGTTCAGCAGATCACCGATAATATACACTTAGAGCAGGATCACCTGTACATTATACCCCAAAACAAGGTGGTGACCGCTATAGACGGTGTACTTAAACTGACACCTTTAGACAAGGATCATAAAAAGAGTAATACGATAGACCTTTTCTTTTCTTCATTAGGGATGGTGCATCAAAGTTATGCAGTAGGTATCATTTTATCGGGCGCTTTAAGCGACGGAACACTTGGCCTGCAGGTTATCAAGTCATACGGTGGTTTAACGTTTGCCCAGGACGAAGGATCTGCAGCGTTTGACAGTATGCCTAAAAGCGCCGTTAAAGCTGGTGTGGTTGACTTTGTTTTGCCACCCGAAAAGATCGCTGAACATTTGATTACCGTTAATCATCCGTTTCATACAGATTATACATCATCAGAAATAATCTCATCCATCCCAGAGCAGGATAACGAGGTTTTTAAACAAATACTAACTGTACTTCGTGTACGCCGCGGGGTTGATTTTACTTATTATAAGCAAAGCACGTTAAAGCGTCGCATCATTAGGCGAATGGCCTTGAACAAAATTGAAAAACCTGCTGATTATCTTGGCTTTTTACGAGAAAACAAAGGTGAGCAGGATGCCTTATATAATGACATGCTTATCTCTGTCACTAATTTCTTTCGCGATACCCAAAGCTTTGAAGTTTTGTGCAGTACCATATTTCCGGAATTGCTTGGCAAAAAAGCTGATAAGGAATCACTAAGGATCTGGATAGCCGGATGTGCTACCGGCGAAGAAGCTTATTCTATGGCTATGTGTTTACAGGAGCAGCTTGGCGATAAAGCCGCGGCCATGAAGATCCAGATATTTGCTACCGATATTTCTGAAACCGCCATTTCCAAGGCACGTAATGGTATTTACAGAGCTTCTGAATTACAAGGTGTTTCTGCATCCAGGCTGCAGCAATTTTTTATTAAACAGGATGGCACTTATCAGGTAAGTAAAATCATTCGTGATATGTGCGTATTTGCTCATCATAATCTGCTTAAAGACCCCCCATTCTCCAAAATCGACCTGGTTAGCTGCCGCAATGTTCTGATCTACCTGGAACCGGTTTTGCAGAAAAGGGCCTTAACCACATTTCATTATGCTTTAAATGAAAGCGGGTACCTCATGCTGGGTAAGTCAGAAACCATCGGGACAAATACCGATATCTTTACAACCTATAATGGTACCGAAAAAATATATACCAGGAAAGGTCCCTTAGGCCGGTTTATGGCTGTAAGCTCTCCGGGCAGGGAGCAAACTTTCAGGGAAATTGATAAAAATGTTCAAAAGGAGAGCGCGGATAAAGACATTTTCAAGATGGCTGATGAAGTTATGCTTGCCAGTTTTATGCCACCAGCCGTTTTGATCAATGAAAAATTTGATATTATCCAATTCAAGGGTCCAACAGAAACATGGCTTGTTCACCCGGTAGGCAAGCCAAGCTTTAACCTGTTAAAAATGGCCCGTGAAGGCTTGTCATTTGAGTTGCGTAACATCCTTCACCTGGCAAAAAAAACAAATTTGCCGGCCCGTAAATTCGCGGTCTTTTTTAAACTAAATGGGTTACAGCATTTTGTTAACATACAGGCCGTGCCGCTTAAAGATACCATTGAACCTTATTTCCTTGTTGTTTTTCAAAATGCTTCATCAACCGGGGTTCAGCACGTACCCGATGAGATCAATCCGGCCAGGGAAAGTGTATCATATGATGAAAACGACCTGCGTATTGAACAACTGGAAAAAGAACTGATCCAGGCCCGTGCAGATATGCGCGCGATAACCGAGGAGCAGGAAACCTCCAATGAAGAACTTCAAAGTGCTAACGAAGAGCTGCTTTCAGGAAGCGAGGAGTTACAAAGCCTGAATGAGGAACTGGAAACTTCAAAAGAAGAATTACAGAGTACAAATGAGGAGATCATGATAGTCAATAAGGAATTATTAGATAGGAACGATCAATTGAATAATGCACGCCTTTATACAGAAGGCATTGTAAAAACCATTCGTGATCCCTTGCTCATTCTTGACCACGACCTGCGCGTAAAAAGGGCCACCACCGGGTTTTATCAAAAATTCAAGCTCACTGAGAAAGAAACGGAAGGCTTATATATATATGAGCTTGCTGATCATCAATGGGATATTCCCGAGCTGCGGATGTTGCTGGAAAATATACTGCCCGCGAAAAAGGAAATGGAAGATTTTGAAGTGGAACAGATATTTCCAATAATAGGAAAGCGATCTATGTGCCTAAATGCCCGGCAAATTGATAATGTAAACGGGGAACAACTCATATTACTTGCTATAGAAGACATCACTGACAAACGGAAAATAGAACAAGGCTTAGCCGAGGTAGAACGTTTGTTAAATGAGAGCAAGGAAAGATTAAAATTTGCTGTTGACTCCGCAGGCTTAGGCACCTGGGATTACGCCCCGCAGACCAGAGAACTTGTATTGGATAAAAGGTGCAGGGAAATATTTGGATTGTTACCCTCCGACCCTATCACTATAGATGTATTTTTAGAAAAGATTCATCCGGATGACCATACCCGCGTAGAAAACAATATTCGCGAAACCCTGCATGGCATTAATTCAGGACAGTTTGATATAGAATTCCGCACAATAGCTATCTCCGAAAAAAACAAATGGCTTAAAGCCAAAGGCCGGGCCTATTTTAATGAACAGGGAGTCGCCATTCGTTTTATAGGCACTTTACTTGATATTACGGTGCAAAAATTGATTGATGAAGCTACCCGTGAACTATTAAGTAAAAAGGATGAATTTATTAGCATAGCAAGCCATGAACTAAAAACACCCGTTACCAGTCTTAAAGCCGTACTGCAAATTTTGGAGCGTACAACTTTGGATAAGGAAGAAATGAAATCCGTCCATGCTTTTGTGCAAAAAGCAAATAAACAGGTAGATAAACTCACCGAACTGATCAAAGACCTGTTAGATGTTACCAAGATACAGGCGGGCAAGTTAGAATTAAAGAGAACCAGATTTATACTTAGTGAATTAATTGAAGAGTGCTGGGAAGGCTTACAAGCTAATACACTGCAACATCAGATCCTTTTGGAAGGTGAGGCTAATGTTGAAATTTATGCCGACAGAAACCGTTTGGAACAGGTATTAGTAAACCTGATCTCCAATGCTATTAAATATTCGCCAGAAATCGATAAAGTGGTCATTACGGTAGAGAAACTGGCCGAAGGTGTAAAAATCGCGATCACAGATTTTGGGATAGGGATTCCACAAGATAAAATACCATTATTGTTTGACAGGTTTTACCGTGTTGACGAAAACTCTCAAAGATATGCAGGCCTGGGTCTTGGCTTATTTATATCCGCTGAGATCGTTAAACAGCATCAAGGGCATATTCATGTGGAAAGTAAAGAAGGCAAGGGATCAACTTTTTGGTTTACTATACCCAAATAAACTCCCCGCTTTTCATAACAAAGCCCCGCAAAATCGCGGGGCTTTGTTATGAAAAGCGGAATGKCAAACAACTTACCTGCCCCTTTTATTATTTATCACTTATTTATAGCCTGGAGCTTTACTCCGTTTTTAAACTCTTAACCGGGTTGGCCAAAGCGGCTTTGATACTCTGATAACTAACTGTTAGCAAAGTGATCAGAACAGCCCCAAAAGCAGTCAATACAAATATCCACCAGGTTATTCCGGCATGGTACTCATAGTTTTGCAGCCATTGATGCATAAAATAATAAGCAACCGGGGTTGCTATCACCAATGAGATCATGACCAGAGCTACAAAATCTTTCGACAACAAACGCCACAGGTTAAATATCGATGCACCCAATACTTTGCGTATACCAATTTCCTTGATGCGTTGCTCGGCCATGAACGAGGCCATACCAAATAAACCAAGGCAGCTGATAAATATGGCAAGGCCTGCAAAAAAACTCGCCAGTTTGCCTATCCGTTCCTCATTATCAAATTTTTTGGCATATTCTTCGTCAGTAAAACGATAATCAAAAGGCGAACTCGGGTCATACTTTTTAAATATGGATTTGATCTTGTTTAACGCATCATGAGCACTTACAGATGGGGCAATTTTAATATTGATGTTTGACAGGCTCTGCCATCTTGGTAAATAGAAGAACGTTTGTTTATCGGCTTCATACGCTGAGCGGTTTACCATATCTTTTACCACACCAATAATTTTATATTTCCCGTTACCAATCCATTCAACAGTTTCACCTATCGGGTGTTTCAGTCCCATGAATTTTACGGCTGCTTCGTTAACAATAAAACCCGAAGAATCTGATAAGTAGGCAGGGTTAAAATCCCTTCCCTCCTTTATTTGCCAGCCTACGGTTTTTCCAAAATCGGAGGTAACAGCCATGCTATTAAATTGTTCCTGTAAGCTGGGATCCTTACCCCTCCATTTAAAACCACCGTTTGAAATATATACCGCAGTAACCGGGCTTTCTGATTGGGACACATTAGCTACTGCACCACTGGTAAGCAAGTCATTTCTTAAAGCCTGGTAATGTTTATTAATATCATTAATTTGCAGGCTTACGTTAAGCAAATTTTCACGGCTATAGCCAACCGGGCGGTTTTTGGCATATTGTATTTGCTTAAAAACCACAATAGTGCCTATGATTAGCACTGCCGAAACAGTAAATTGCATTACCACCAGCACCTTACGCGGAATGGCTGCCAAACGGCCTACCCTGAAGGTACCTTTTAATACTTTTACCGGGTTAAAGGATGATAAATACAATGCCGGGTAACTGCCTGCTATAAGACCGGTGAACAGGCTAAAACTAATACCCAGCAGCCAAAACAGAGGATTGCTCCATAAAATAGAAACATTTTTATTAGCAAGATGATTAAAGCCAGGTAACGACAATTGTACCAAAAGCAATGCTAAAAAGAATGCGAGCACGGCAATTAACAATGATTCGCTGTAAAACTGCGCTATAAGCTGCCCTCTGACCGAGCCAATAGCCTTACGGATCCCGACTTCCTTAGCCCGTTTTTCGGAACGGGCGGTGCTCAGGTTCATGAAATTGATACAAGCCAGCAGCAGTACAAACAAGCCAATAATTCCAAAAAGATATACGTACTGGATGCGGCCACCTGTATTAATGCCATTTTTAAACTCACCATATAAATACCAGCGGCCCATGGGATGCAGGAAAAGCTTAGCGTTGTAACGGGCATCGTCATTGTTCTTACTTTGCAGGTCATCCAGCTTTACATTCTTAATTTTAGCCGAAACATCGCTCATATCAGCGTTATCAGCAA
Organism: Mucilaginibacter sp. P4_E8; assembly: GCF_056401495.1. Classification (NCBI taxonomy): domain Bacteria; kingdom Pseudomonadati; phylum Bacteroidota; class Sphingobacteriia; order Sphingobacteriales; family Sphingobacteriaceae; genus Mucilaginibacter; species Mucilaginibacter sp. P4_E8. Next base: position 140,101 of record NZ_JBFUJG010000007.1, on the reverse strand, counting down.
TCTGTACAAATGTTTGAAACCAACTGGCACCCCACGGATTATTAAATTTGGTGGCATAGCGTTCGCTTATGGCCAGCATTTGCCAGGGGGCTATAAAAGTAAGATCGCCAAATGAAGAATTTATGGGCAGGTCTTCATATATGCCGGTTACCTTGGCATTTAATTTTTTATCAATTTTTATCAGTTTATTTATAGGATTGGCATTGCCGAAAATTGCCTGGGCTGTTGATTGGGAAAGTAATATAGATGTGGGGTCATTTAAGCTAACGGCGCTTCCCTTCAGCATTTTCAGGGATAACATATCCGTAATACCAGGCTCCATGTAGTTGCCGTTTTTGGTAACGTTTTTTTCACCGTAGCTTAAAATATGATCACCTGTCCATGATGATATAATAACATGTTTAAAACTGCTCCCATAGTTATTCCGCAGAGCCGGAGCTAATGGTAAAGCCGACGCCCCCCCAGTTTGTATTTCTTTGTTGACCAGTGCATTTTCCCATACTTTGGCAATACGGTCCCGGTTTTTGAAGCCAGTATCAAAAGACATTTCGTCCCAGATCCATAAACCAATCAGCATGGCAACAGCCATCCCCACGGCAAGGCCACCAATGTTAATTAACGAAGAAGCCTTGTTTTTAATAAGATTTCTCCAGGCGATTTTCAGATAGTTTTTTATCATGATATTAAATATTAAAACCTAAACTCTAAAAACTAAATTCTAAAAGCTAAAAACTTTCGGCTTTGAGCTTTAAGCCTTCGGCTACTATGCTCACTCGCTTCTTAAACTCTTAACCGGGTTGGCCAAAGCCGCTTTGATACTCTGGTAGCTTACCGTAAGCAAGGTAATAACGATGGCGCCTGCTGCCGTTACTGCAAATATCCACCAAGAAAGTTCTGCACGATAACTGTAATGCTGCAGCCAGCCATCCATAAAGTAATATGCAATTGGTATGGCAATAAACAGCGAAATAATTACCAGTGCTACAAAGTCTCTTGACATTAAACGCCATAGGCCAAAAACCGTAGCACCAAGTACCTTGCGCACACCAATTTCCTTAACTCGCTGCTCGGCCATAAAGGAGGCCATACCGAACAGACCAATACAACTAATAAAAACGGCAAGAGCGGCAAATGACCTGGCCAGTTTTCCAATGCGTTCCTCACTGGCGAACTTTTTAGCATATTCTTCATCAGCAAACTGGTAATCAAATGGCTGCCCGGGAGCATATTTTTTGTAAGCCCTATCAATTACTTGTAATGCATCAGAGGCACTTGCTTTGGGGTTAATCCTGATGTTAATTATGCCTGGCTCGTTACTGATATAGAATATAGTTGGTTTAATCGGTTCATAAGGCGATTCGACAATAACGTCCTTGGTAACACCTAAGACAGTATATTGATGCTCATCCCAGTTAATAAGTTGTCCAACCGGTTTTTTTATCCTCATATATTTTACTGCAGTCTCATTCAAGATCAATCCAAACTGATCTGAAGTAGAAGATTTAGAAAAATCGCGGCCATCTTTTAATTTCCAATTTACAGTATTACCGTACTCGGGTGTTATAGCGAACATCGCAAATTCATCGACCATGCCGCCTGGTTTTCCTTGCCAGTTGAGACCACCTACAGTTCTGCTGCCGCGCGTAATCTGATTGCCGGACTCAGCGGCTTCAGCAATTATTCCTGTAGTTAACAGATCGTTTCTGAAGGCGTTGAACTTATTGTGCAGGTCTTCCGAATATGGTCTTACCATCACTAAACCTGCCCGACTATAACCTATAGGTCGGCTCTTCGCATACTCAATCTGCCGAAAAACTACAATTGTTCCAATAATCATAACAACAGAAAAAGTAAATTGGGTTATAGTAAGTATTTGTCGAGGTAAACCGGCCATTTTTGGTGCACGGTAAGTTCCTTTTAGCACTTTAACTGGGTTGAAGGATGAGAGATAAAATGCAGGATAACTACCTGCCAATAATCCACTCGTGAACGCAAAACTAATACTTAGTAACCAAAATACGGGTTGTGTCCATAAAATGACCATTTGCTTTCCGGATAATTGATTGAAGAATGGTAGCATGATCTGCGTTAAAATGACCGCTAATAAAAATGCTAATGTTGCCATCAGCAACGATTCGCTCAAGAATTGCACGATCAACTGGCTTCTCAGGGAGCCTATCGCTTTCCTAATCCCAACCTCTTTTGCTTTTTTTTCTGAGCGGGCAGTATTCAAATTCATGAAATTAATAAATGCCAGTAACAGCACGAAGGTGCCAATAATGCCAAATAGCCAAACATATTTTATGTCACCACCAACACTAACTCCATTTTTAAAGTCAGCATAAAGGTGCCAGCGGCTCATGGGAAATAGAAAGATTTCAGGATTGGCCTTTTGTCCATTTTCGTCAACATTATTGAATTTGATTTTCCTTATTTGCTGCGAAACATCTGTCATTTCATTTTTAGCAAATATTTGGGTGAAGATTTGAAAAGAGTTATGGTTCCAGTCGCTTTGTGCCTGCCTTACATCCGAAGTGCGAGCATAACTTTCCCAGGGCGCTATAAATAAAACATTATTGAAAGAACTATTATTTGGCAGGTCCTCGTAAACACCCGTTACCTTTAAATTAATCGTATCCAGTTTGAGCGTTTTTTCTATTGGATTTTCACGGCCAAAAATAGCTTTAGCTACAGTTGATGAAATTAAAATAGATGAGGGGTCTTTTAACCCGGCCCTGGTCCCTTCAACCATTTTTAACGTTAGCATTTCCGGCGCATCAGCATCCATAAAATTGCCGGTTATTGATAATTTTTTGTTCATAAAGGAAAGAAGATGTGGATTTGTCCAGGAGGACAAAACAACATATTCAAATTTGTCTTTATACTGTTCTTTAAGCTGAAAAGCCGCAGGTATAGGCATAGCTTTTAGTACCGCAACTTCGCCGTCTATTGTTTGTCGTTGCATTACCCGCGCGATATTATCGTAGTTTTGATGGTATTTGTCAAATGCAAGCTCATCCCATATCCACAGACCGATGGAGATAGCCACAGCCATACCGACAGATAAACCGGTTATATTAATAAAAGAACTAGCCTTGTTTCTGATAAGATTTCTCCAGGCGATTTTTAAATAATTTTTTATCATAGCAGTCTCTGATTTGGTACGACGTTAGACTTATAACTATCAATACGATGCCACTTTTTAACAAATTGATTACCAGTCAATTATAAGCATTAAAAATTCACTCCTGTATCAAAAGCGAACGCCAATTGTCCGATAACGGTCAAGATTTTAACGGACGAGTTATTCAGATAATGATCAAAAAATAAAGCCGTTATGATAAGGCCGGATCATAATTGTTCCAGATGGCTTGGGGCCATTAAGCATGATTTTTTTTTGGGAGCTGGAGTTTCCCGGCTGTAGTGCTCTTATTATTAATGTAACAAACAGAGGCTGTTTATCCGGGCAGACTTAAACCGCCCTTCTCGGGCGTTTCTTCTTAACTTCAGGGGCATTACCTGATGGCTCAACTTTTTTATAGCTGGTTTCAGGGGCATACGATTTAGGTTTAGGTGCCGGGGTATATGCCTTTTCGGCGGGCACACGCTTATCTACAGCCACCCTTACACTGATCTGACGTCCATCAATCTCAGCACCATCCATTGCCGCAATAGCACGATCTRCTCCCGCCTGATCTGTCATCATAATAAAGCCATAACCCAGGCTTTTACCAGTGAACTTATCAGTAATGATAGTGATCGTGTGCACTGTTCCATAGGCGCTGAACAATTCTACGAGTTCAATCTCTTCCATATCACGCGGGAAGCCCACGATAAATAACTTGATCATAATTAATACCTCTAAAAATAGATATATGTGCAAATATAAATAACAAGTGGCAAAACTACTTCCAACATGAAGATTTAAAATGATCTTCGCCTATTTTTTTTAATAAAAACTTCATTAAGCAGCAGGAGAAACCTCGCAGATAGACAATAACCTGTGCTTTTCAACCCCTTCTTCCCTTTCCTCCTCCCCGTACCTGTTTAATAAGTTAAGTCAATATGATTGAATAGATGGTCAATTCAGCATCTTAATTCAGTATTTGTTTATATAATTTCACTCATTCAAAAGCATTGGGTCCGCCCATTATTTACCATTATAAATTTATGAGCAAAGCCCGAATCTGTTATACCGGATAATTTCATAAAATTAAACTTTAAACATCAGATAATCAAGCCTGTTATGTCATTAATATGAATAAGTTACTAACGCTAAATTTTATCACTCTTTTATGTTTCACTATACCAGTAATAACTGCTAAAAGCCAAACGCGACCTTTGGGTAGTACAATTATCTTTGGTAAAGATGCCCAAAATATAGGCCGCATAACAAATGACACTCTCGTGCTTATTACAGGCAGCACCTATTTGTTTACTGTAGATACGCCAGAAGATCAGGGACTGGTTTCTACAAAAGTTGATGTAAAAGATCTTTCGCTGCAATTGGCCGCTGCTGATGGATCGATTCAAAAATACACAGTTACGGATAAGGATGGTACAATAAAAAATGAAGGCGACATTATTACCGGCGACCGCCTTAAGGTAACACCGCAAAGAGGTTCATCAACCAAAACTTATTATATTTCGGTTCAGCAGATGGCACTTAGCGGGCGCTTGAGTTTAGTCCAACCCAAACTAACAGCGAATACCAACCACGACCTGACGCTCTACTTTGCCGCGGGCCAGCGGAGCCTCGATGCAACAGTGAAAATTCATATTCCGGCAGGGATATCTGTCACTATGGATAATACTACTGTAAATGTTATTGGCCGGGGCGATGTAAAATTAAGCGGACTTGCCACACAATCTATTGGCCGGGTGGGCACAAAATATTCTTATTCGAAGGTTGGCGATGTGGTGATAACAAAATCGGCTGGCTCGGGTTCAGACCTTATATTCAGGCATCTTGATCTCAGACCGGCAAACGGTGCTGATCTTAAAATAGTGATAGCTCACGTAAACCTTAAAAAAATTGGGAAATACCTGTTCAACGCTTCTTATACCACATCCAAACCAGAGATACTGACAAGCCCCGGCACAGGTTCAGAAACAGCTACCCTAACCGCAACAAGTACTATTTCAGACTTTGCCCGGATACCGGATAGCGCCATGCAATACAAGGAAACACCCACCACCTATACTAAGACAAACTTTAAGTGGGGCCAGGGCGGCAATATCCGAAGCATGCAATTAATGCAATCTGCAAACGGGGGTAAAACGTGGTCGGCAGCATCAGCGCAAATTGATCCAAAAACTGCTACAGCTTCAGTTTCGGGACTGTCACCAAATAAATTGTACACTTTTAAACTTCGGGTTAAAGATGGTGAGCATAAGGGTTTTTCGAATCCCGTTTCCTTTTACTCCGGCAAAATGGATATTAAAAGCTTTGGAGTAACCGGCAGCGGTACTGATGATACGGAAGGTATAAACCGCGCCATTGCATATCTTAATCAACTTGGGGGCGGCACGCTGCTGTTTACCAAGGGCATTTATATGGTACGTACCGTTCATTTAATGAGCAATGTGTACTTGTACCTGGAAAAAGACGCTGTCATTAATGGATTAAAAGGCGGAGACGCGCCGGAATCTACCTGGTTTAGTGATAAAAAATATCGATCAGGACTGTCTCCTACTGATGCCGGGCCTTATGCTGATCCCGAAAACTATATGACTAAGCAGGATGTTGGTCATCATTATTTTAAAAACGCTATGTTTTTTGGTGAAAGACTGGATAATATTAAAATTATAGGCAACGGTCAGATCAACGGGAATGGCAGTTTAGTTAACGGGGATAATGTGATGAAAAACGCACCAGATAGCCGTTGTGATAAAATGTTTTCACTTAAACTATGTACCCATATTGAAATTGGCGGCATTTACCACCAGGAAGATCTGTGGTATGATGAGGCAAAAGACGAGCCCTATTATATTGGCAAGGATGGTTCAAAAATAGAAGATAGCTATCACATGTTAAAGATTGACCGTTCCGGGCATTTCGCATTACTGGCTACGGGGACAGATGGCATTAACATTCATGACACCTATATCTGCAAGAACAATCAAACCAATGTGCGCGATGTGTATGATTTTATGGAGTGCAACAATGTAACGGTTACCAATATATTTTCGAGGGTTAGCTCTGATGATGTGGTGAAACCCGGCTCGGATTGTTCTTTGGGCTTTACCCGGCCGGCAAGTAATTACATGGTTCGCAATATCATTGGCGATACCAACTGTAACCTCATTCAAATAGGTTCTGAAACGGTGGATGATATTACCCAGGTATATGTTGATAATATTTATGTGCTGGGCGCTAACAAAGCGGGGTTCTCCATTTCAACCAACGATGGTGCACATGTAAAGGATATTTATCTTAACAGCGGTCGCACTGGCCCTATTCGCGAGCGTTCAAAAATGTACAGGGCTACCACACCATTTTTTATCTCCATCTCAAACCGGGGTCGTGTTATTGGTGCCGAAGCCGGCAGGTATGTATTTACTGAAAACGGCAAAAAACATGATGAACTGTTGGTTAAAAATGTAAACATAGGTGAAGTGGAAAACATTAACCTGAAAGGTTTAGATGTTTACGAAGTTTATAACGGCAGTTCATACAGCGGCAAAAGGTGGAAACCTTATGATGGCACACAGCGGAAGGCAACACCTATTATTGCCGGTTACAAACTACCTGATGCTGCTGACGTTACCGGTGGCCTTGATTTTAAACTGCCTAATGGCAAGCATACCGGCTATATTAAAAATGTTGTTTTTGATGATGTGCATTTCCTTGTAAAAGGCGGAAACCCGGTAACAGATACCACCAATGTGCCGCCCGAGCTGGGTGTTGGGCAGTACAATGTTGCGAACCTGAACATCCAGCCTTCATATGGCTTATGGGCCCGGCACGTAAACGGGCTTTCGGTAAGCAATTGTACATTTAATTATGAGAAAAGAGATAGCAGGTATGCCTTGTTTTTTGACGATGTAATTGATGCAAAGATCTCGGCGGTAAAAGCAGTACGTGCGCAGGATAATACCAACCTAATAGGGCTTAAAAAGTCTACTAACGTACAGGTGCAGGATTTGATTTACTATAATGATACCTGGGGAAATGCACCAACACCTTTAACCAGGGTTAATGGTATTGAAAATTAAGATCAACACACTATCAATGAAAGTAAAACAGCACCCTCAAATGAGCTTGCTGTTTTTTATGCTTTTACTTTGGTGCTTTCTCCAGATACAGGCCTACCTTTTTTAGCGCAATGAATGCATTTGCTTTCATGATGGTGACCTTAACCTTCCAAACAGTTGTTTTAGGAAATCTATCTATCTTATGTTCACCTATGCTGGTTCCCTGAGCCAGTAGTTTCCAGTCACTATCTACCTGCCCTTCTACTTTATATTCCTGTACACGCTGGCCCAGTTCCTTCACTTCACTAAGAGCCACTGCATTAATTTCCACAGGGTTCTCCATGTCCAGCTCTAATGTCGCGCTGATTATATTATCATTTGTAGCCCAATATGTTTTGGGATCTCCGTCTAATGCCCGCTCCCCCAAAAAACTTTTTGTTGTTCCTCTGATATTACTTGCCGAAACCGGGCGGTGCAGGGCAAGGTCCTCTCCCAAAACCGGGTCCGTTTCTTTACGTAAAGGCGGCAAAAGTTGTATATGTTTATTATGAAACACACTTTGACTATTGGATGCGTAGCCAATGTTCTTTAATGCCTGCACACCTAAACGCTCTGCTAACTGGGCCAGATAAAGACTTTGTGGAGCCACTGGTATTCCATGCGAATCATAATTACCATCAGCCAGTACCGGCCCAGTATCAAATAAACGCGCGGTCCGTAACCTTTCCCCAATATTTCCAATAGCCCAGTTAACGGCACCGGGAGGGTTTTGGATAATATAGGTTTTAGCGATATTGTTCCAGGCCACTCCCCACCCCATCGTCCAGCCATGACCAGAACCGGCTACCCCACGGTTTAAAAAGTCGATACCCCCTTCAAGTAAAGTGCAATTATCTACCAGCAAAGCGGTAGCCCAGCGCTGATGAGGTTGCAGCCTGCTCCCATACCCCCTGAACGTACTGTTAAGCACCACGTTGGGGCCAGCTATCAAACTGCTTGTCCATACAAAATAGGTATTTCCTCCTGTGCTTTCACAACGGTCAACCAGGTTCTGGCTTCCTTCAAAACTAAAATCGGCAGGTTTTGATGCCCCCAGGTTAGGATAAGTATGTTTGATCACAACTTGCTGCATGGTAATACGGTTACCGGCAAAAACGGTGGTATTCATTGTTTCTTCAAAAAACACATTTTTTACCCAGCAATCATTCCCGGCTACGCGGATCCCTGAATAAGGGGCATTGCCATAGGAGCTTTCAAGCGGCGGGCACTGTACATGCAGGTTTTCCACACCTGATTGCGTAACCTGTACCGCGGTTTTTATTTTCAGCACCTTTGTTCCCGGAGGGTTTAAATATTTGGCATCATATGAATCGGCAAGGGGAACATCAACATAAAGCTTATTACCTGTAATCGCGGTGATCTTTCGCTGCATGATCAAAGCACGGCTTTTACCTATCCAGGTTTGCGGTTTGCCATCCCGTACCAGGTTATCCATCTCCATCAGGCGTATCCATGCCTCTGTTACAGGTCTCTGAATTTCTATGGTATCACCAACCCGAAAACCTTTTATATCAGCTACAGTAAAAGAAATCGCGCCCGAAGGAACATAAGCATCACTTATGGTTGTTGATGCCGGGCCAAATTGAGGACTGGCCTCGGGAACCGCGCTTTCTCCGGGCAGTTGGTTACTCCTGCCCATACCAATGGCAAAAGCAACATGCCTGCCCCCCGTCATAAAAATGGTTGTTCCTCCCTTGTCACTACCACTGCCCCGCAGCACAACGCCACTGGCTGCCATACTAAGGGTAGCCGAACAGGTAAATTTACCCGGCAGCAATAATACAGCTCCCCTAAAACCATTTTGTAAAGGCATAGCCGATACGGCATTAATGGCTGCCTGAATAGCCTCCGTATCGTCATTACTACCCGAAGGCTTAACCGTATATTTAACCGGAACTACGGGGAGGGCTACACCGCCGCCCATATAACCTGCATGCGAAAAATCCATGACCTTATCTCCGGCGGGAGTTGTTTTGTAAATAAGTTTACCTCCTTTACCGGGATAAACCCATTCACTTTTTCCAGGAGGTGGAGATTTAATTTGCTTGTTGGCACGGGCAGGTTGTTGTGCATAGAGACTGCCGCCATATATCCATAAGGATAACATGGCCACTGTAATTACTAATGGCTTATTCATTTTAAATTATAATTGGATTGCTTGGAACAATTGCATAAATGTATTTAAAACAATTCCTTTTTAATGTTTTGCCATGTAAAAAACTTGTGGTATTACAAACTTTATATGAATGCCCTGGGATGGCATTTTTCCTTATATTAACTTGAAAATCAGCTACACCGAATAGTTAGTTTAAATATTATAGAAAAAGCCATTAGTTTTTCAACTAATGGCTTTTATATGCGCTAAGTTCAGCAATGAATATGCTTTATTTAGGCTCTGTAGGTTTTGCGGCCACGTATGTAAATGAACTTATACCCGCCAGGTATAAAAGCACATCGGGTATAACAGGCATGGTTTTATTATGAATAGTGTATAAAATATAATATACCCCCAGTACGATGTTCCAGGCTACGATCTGAAAACGCTGCATATTGATCGTATTACCATCACTGAGAATATCGGTCAGGAAACCAACTGACTTTTTAGGCGTAGAGCTCTTACCAGCCTTCTGTTTCTTAAAATAATCAATATACTGAGCTGTGCCATTAGTACCCATACTGATGCCCAGTAAAACAAGGATAGATGTATTTAATGTTGACGGAATCTCTGTCAGCAAAAGTGAGTAAACAAATCCGCCGATCACCAGAACCGTCCAAAAGGCCAATTGGGCTTGCGCCAAGCTGTATGCACCATTCTTAGTTTCCCTTAAAATATCTGAGTTGACAATAAGATAGCCAAGAACTATCAGCAAAACCAGGTAAATAATGGTCATCCATATAAACACTGTATAATTAAAATAGGTGATGGTCAGCTCTGTATTAGCCTTATTCTTATCCAATACTTTAACAGGCAGCATACCCTCCCAGGCCACAGATAAATGTACTTTCAATTCGTTCTGGTACCAGGAGCCGGTAAGCTTATACAAGTAATCCCATGCCGCTTTAGTAGAAGTATCCCGTCGTAACTGGAAAGTGATCCACATGACCGAATCGGTTGTTTTAAAATCAGCCTTACTGATATTATTAAAAAGATCAGATTTAATGCCATTGAGCGGTACTCCTTCTGCATATAGAACTATCTTATTACGGTCGGCAGGCCGTGTATTCATAAATTCCATAGGATTAGTGATCTCTACCAGGATCAGATCACCGGCATATGCCCTTTTGCGGGCGTGAAAGCTACTATCAACCCTCCTTGCTGCCACATCAATAACATACGAAGTTTTAGGAACAACATTAACGGCGGCGGGTGCAGGGGCCGGATTATCAGGTACCGGCTTTGATGGCGCCTGATCAAAGCAAAAACCATTTGTGCCAACAAGCAGCAAAAAAATGGCAAGAACCCAGGTTTTCATTTTCATAAACTTATGGATAAGTTGAGGTTAAATATTATCAATAAACATAAATCAATTTTATAAATTTAACAACCTTTTTACCAGATAGTTACCATCAAAAAAAGACCACAACCAACGGGTAGCTATTTATACATTATAAATTTCCCGGCTCAAAAAGTCATTCCTGAATTTTCCATGCGGATCATATCCTGCTATGATCTTTTTGAAATCATTGAGTTTTTCATAGCGTGACTCCAATACTTTTGGCGACATGGTAAATATTTTGCCCCAATGCGGCCGGGCATTAAAAGGCGAAAGTTCCTTTTCAATAACGGGTAATAGTTTTAATACCGCTTCGGTTTCCTGTTTCCAGGTAAAGTGAATGGTAACTGAAGTTTGATCATGGCATGGGCTCATCCATAATTTATCAGCTGCAATGGTGCGGATCTCTGTTATAAAAAGATGCGGCCCTATCTGCTTGCCCAACCGTGCAACTGCCTGAATAGCTTCTACCGCATGACGCAGCGGCACAAAATATTCCGATTGTAATTCTTTGCCGCTACTAGGTGTAAATCCCATTTTAAAGTGTGGCAACCGCTCATACCAGGGACCCGGCACGCCCATTTGCTCCGTGCAATTTTCGGCAGAGAGCGCAATAATAGGGTGCAGGTTTTTTGTAGCTGCCTTTGCGCCGTAAAACTTAGGCCCGTTTTCGTCCTTATCAGTATCTATGCGGCTTTTTATCCAAACCTCATTAATACTATCATTTTGCCAGTCGGTAAATAAACTAACGCTATAACCTGCGGAAACTATTTTTTCAAAATTCTGCTTAACCTGCGCCATAGGCATATTTGTAAATACCCGCTGGCGCATCATGTAGGTTGGTACTATTTGAAGTGTAACTTTAGTTATAACGCCCACAGCACCAAGTCCAACTACAGCAGCGTTTAGCTTTTCTGCATCCGCGGCTTTTGAAAGATGGATCACACTACCATCGGCTATAACTATTTCTAAAGCAGTTACAGAGCTGGCCAGGTTACCATTTTTAATACCAGAGCCGTGCGTGGCCGTTGTACAAGACCCGGCAACCGAAATATGGGGTAACGAAGCCAAATTATGCAGTGCAAACCCTTGTTTATGTAAATATGGTGCAAGTTCACCGTATTTAATACCACCTTCAACTGTAACGGTATGGGCTTTTTTATCAAGGCTTACTACCTTGTTCAGGTCTCTTGTTGAAACCAGGTTATCCTTGCTATCGGCAATAGTATTAAAACAATGTCTTGTGCCCAAAGCCTTAAGCTTACTGTGTTTTTTAACCAGCTGCTGTACTTCCTCAACAGATTTTGGATAAAATACATTATCGGTACTATAGGTAAGGTTTCCGGCCCAGTTTTTTAATTTTTTAGGTTGAGCCAATGCTCCGAGTGATGATAATAAGGGTGTGGCCATCAAGGTGGTACTTAACTGGATAAATGTTTTTCTCTTCATAATTTTTTAGGTTACAACAATGTAACACTAAAAATTCAGAAAGTAAAGGTACTTCTGTTTTTTATGGAAGCTATAAACAAGCTGTTAATTTATTACCCGGTTAAAACATTTTGCGTTTAGCGTGCTTTAGTATATAATCAATTAAACCAATAGTTTATACCATTATGAAACATGCATTCATTTTTGGCACCAGCATATTTTTAAGCAGCCAAAACACGGTGACTCTTGCCGATGGTGATAAAAGCACCGAATTTTTAAAGATCCTTTCTTTTTACAAACATCAAAAAGGCATGGCTGATCATGTGCTCACCATTGATGCCAATATATCTTCCCCGGCGGGTGACGTGATCAGGATAAGCGGTAATCGTTTAGAAGAAGGAACCGTTGGCTTTCATGTAGAGACTGATCCTAATCGCGTTTGGGTGTACCAATCAGGTCATCATGAACCGGTATTAGATGTTTATCAGTTAAATGAACATGAATATGCCGGCCTTTCCAGTCACATTAGCAATGAGATAGGTGTTCAGCATCCTGATGCGGTATTGACCATTAAAGGTAATTTCAGGGTTGGCAATGCGCATTTTTTAATTGAAAACGAAAAAATGTTCATCAACGATAACGGCTTTGCTAATGGCGTAGATAATTCGCACCATGGAATAATTTTAACAGACGGACATACTGTAAATTGATACAGAAATTTGCAAAACGCCCTTTGATCAATTGATCAAAGGGCATTTTGTTTAAAAAACAGCGGGTTTAATTAATGGGCGGCTAAAGCGGAAGCCCCAATTTCTTTCAATGCTTCTGCAAAAACCTCGTACGAACGGATCCTGGCTCCCTGATCATAAATATGCGAAGTGACCATTATTTCATCAACCTGGGTTTTCTCAACAAAGGCTTGAATTTCTTTTTTTATTTTTTCACGATCGCCGGTAAGTAAATAGGCCAGCATTTGGCTTACTGCGTAGCGTTCACTAATATTCCAAACATTATTCATGTGCTCAACAGGTGGCTGCAAAAGTTTACGGTTTCCGGTAATTACACCCAGGAAAAATTGCTGTACCGATGTTGCCAGCCGTTCGGCTTCTGCTTCAGTATCGGCAGCTACCACGTTTACACAGGCCATTACATAGGGCTCATCCAGATGTTCTGATGGTTGAAAATTCTCCCGGTATAAACTGATGGCTTCCATAAAATAAGTTGGTGCAAAGTGACTGGCAAAGGCATAAGGCAAGCCCATAGCCGCTGCTACCCGGGCGCTATCGGTACTGGAACCTAAGATCCAGATAGGTACATCCAAACCCTCGCCCGGAATAGCCCTCACTTTACTATCCCAGTTATCATCCGAAAAAAAGTTTTGAAGCTTTTGAATATCCTTAGGGAAATTATGGGGTAAGTTAAAGTTGGCACCTCTGATGGCCATTGAAGTAACCTGATCAGTACCCGGCGCACGCCCTAAACCCAGATCAATACGGCCGGGGTATAGTGATGCTAAAGTTCCAAATTGCTCGGCTACGATCAATGGAGCATGATTGGGTAGCATAATACCACCAGAACCCACACGAATGGTTGATGTTCCACCGGCAATATGCCCAATAAGCACCGCAGTTGCCGAACTGGCTACATTGATCATGTTATGATGCTCGGCAAACCAGTAACGGGTATAACCCAATTTTTCTACTTGTTTTGCCAAATCCAGGCTGTTTGCAAAGCTATCTGCGGGCGTGTGACCTTCTTTTACGCTTGCCAGATCTAAAACGGAGTATGCTATTTTCTTTAATTGTTTGGTGTCCATTATTTTAATTTTTTCATGCAGCCTATCATTTTTTAAGATTACGGCGTGCACATTATTCAAATTTAAAACTTCTGTAATGGAACTCAGGAATTACCTCGTTTATATGACTTTACACTAACCATATCGGAATTATCCGATATGGCCTGATTTATACTTAACCATTTTTTGCGGATCAAAAAAATGATTTAACGGGCCATGACCACTACCCGTTCTTACATCCTTACCATATTCAATAGCATGATGAACATAGCTTTTGGCTTTTTCTATTGAAGTCAGCATATCGTTCCCCAAAGCCATATAGGCAGCTGTTGCCGATGAAAGCGTGCAGCCGGTTCCATGTGTATTGTTACTATTGATAAAATCAGATTTGAGTTGATGTTTCAGCCCATTTTTATCACGGTACACATCATAAAGGTTAACTCCTTTTAAATGGCCGCCTTTTATTAAAACCGCATTACAACCCAGTTTCAAAAAACAAGYAGCGGCTACTTCCATATCCTCCACGGTACTGATATTCATATCGGTTATTAACATAGCCTCATCCAGGTTGGGCGTAACTAAGGCAGCCAAAGGGAAAAGCTCGGTTTTCAACGCAGCTATCGTGCTATTCTCCATCAGTTTATAGCCACTGCTTGATACCATTACTGGGTCAAAAATGACAGGCACTTCTGGATATATTTTAAAAATATTTGCGATAGTTATAGCCTGTTCGGTAGTATGTATCATCCCTATCTTGATCGCTACGGGTTTAATATCATTCATAACGGCCTGAATCTGTTGCCCTACAATTTCAGCAGGAATACTATGGATGCCCGACACGCCCACTGTGTTTTGCACCGTAACTGCCGTAATAGCCGAAGTTCCATAACATCCCAAAGCACTAAAGGTCTTCAGATCGGCCTGTATGCCCGCGCCGCCCCCACTATCTGATCCTGCTATGGTTAGTACTGCAGGATATTTATATATTTCCATGTTTTATCCCATTTAAAAAACGCCGTTCCTTACACTATACATTTCGCCTTTATAAACGGGTTTTAACAAATGAATAGCCATTTTACTACGCTGACCTGTTTGGCAGCAAAATACCAGCTTTTTATCTACCGGAAGATTGTTCACCTGTTCATTTAATTCATACAAAGGGATATTGATGCCCCCAATGTTATAATCCTCATATTCATATTCTTCGCGCACATCAACCAGGTAAACTTTATCCGGATTTTGCACCATCCATTCATTTAAAACCTTCATGCTTATTTCGTAATTGGCCGCCGGTTCATCCACTTTAATTGAAGCTATTTTTGACGCTACCCCTTTTTGCCGGATTACATTAAAAATATTGATGCTGTTATCAAGCGCGTTCAATCTCAAAAACCTACCCGAAAGCACCTCTCCTATCCCGCAAATGATCTTGATAACCTCATTAGCCATGTAAGTCCCGATCATGCCGGGGAGAACCCCTATTACACCTATTTCGGCACAGTTAGGCACTTCATCATCAGCCGGTGGCTCCGGGAAAACATCGCGATAGTTTGGACCGTTTTGATAATTGAATACCGATACATGACCCTCAAATTTAAATATAGAGCCAAACACCAGCGTTTTCCCTAAATCTACACAGGTATCATTTACTAAATACCGTGTAGTGAAATTATCAGAGCCGTCAATAATCAGGTCATAACTGCTGATTAGCCTTACCGCATTCTCAGCGGTTACTCTTTCCTCAAGAGCGTTTATAACTATGAATGGATTTAAAGCTTCCAGCTTTTGTTTGGCAACCACGGCTTTGGGGTTACCCACATCCATTGTATTATACAATACCTGCCGGTGCAGGTTACTGATATCAATTACATCATCGTCAACAATTCCTATGGTACCTACTCCGGCGGCTGCCAGGTATTGCAGAACAGGGCAGCCTAAGCCACCCGCACCGATCATGAGCACGTTAGCGGCTTTTAGCTTTTCCTGGCCATGTATGCCTAATTCTGGCAATATCATTTGCCGGTTATACCGTTTTAATTCGTCACGTTCCAACATGCTTAAAAATTTTGAACCCTCTCCTTTGGAGAGGGCAGGGTGAGGTTAAGTTGCTAAACAATTATCCCAGTCTTTCCACACTGGTTCATAACCTTGTGCGCGGATCACCCGGGCAATTTCCTGTGGACTCCGCTCGTCTGAGATCTCAAACTGTTCCAGCGATTCCGGTTCAACCGCATAGCCACCAGGGTTTGTTTTTGATCCCGCACTGATAGCCGTTATCCCTAATTTGATAATGTTGTTCCTGAAATTGGGCGATTCGCGGGTGGAAATGGAAAGCTCCACTTCCTCATTAAACAAGCGGTAGGCACAGATCAGTTGTACCAGTTCCCGGTCGTTCATTTCCACTTTAGGCTCCAGTCCGCCGCTAAAAGGGCGCAGACGCGGGAATGAAAGACTATATTTACTTTGCCAGTATTTTTTCTCGAGGTAATTTAAATGCATGGCTGTAAAGAAACAATCCGTACGCCAATCCTCCAAACCGATCAGCACACCCAATCCCATTTTATGGATCCCAGCCTGCCCAAGTCGGTCGGGTGTTTCCAACCGGTATTGAAAATTTGATTTTTTTCCTTTGGGGTGATGCTTTTTATAATCGTCCTCATGGTAGGTTTCCTGGTAAACCAATACGGTGTTCAATCCATAAGGAGTTAATTGCTCGTAATCTTCCAGATCAAGCGGCTGCACCTCCATAGAGATATGCGAAAAATGAGGGCGGATCAGGTCAAGCGTTTTTTTAAAGTAATCCACATGAACGGTTTGATTAGCCTCACCACTAACTAACAGTACATGATCATAACCCATATCCTTGATCACGGCCACCTCCTGCATGATTTCCATAGGCGACAGTGTTTTTCGCCTCACCTTATTATCATAGCTAAAGCCGCAGTAAGTACAGATGTTATTGCACTCGTTAGACAGGTAAAGTGGCACATACATCTGTATCACCTTACCAAAACGCTTAAGCGTTAATTGCTGACTGATACTGGCCATTTGCTCCAGGTAAGGCGCCGCCGCCGGCGATACCAATGCCTTAAAATCCTCCAAAGTTCGCTTTGAAGAGACTAATGCTTTTTCGACATCGACACTGGTTTTAGCATAAATACTGGCTTTGGTACCATCCCAGTTATAGGTTTCAAAAATATCGTTAAAGCTACTCATCTAAAAAGGCGGTTAAGGGACTACTGGCTACCGCGTGTGATGCTGGTAACGCTAATTTTGCTTCATAAGCCATGCGACCGGCTTCTACAGCCATCTTAAAGGCGGCGGCCATTTGTACCGGGTTTCCAGATACTGCAATAGCGGTGTTAACCAATACAGCATCAGCGCCAATTTCAAGCGCCCGGGCAGCATCAGATGGTGAGCCTATACCCGCGTCAACAATAACCGGCACATTGCTTTGGCTGATGATGATCTCTAAAAAATCAATTGTTTTTAAGCCTTTATTACTCCCGATGGGCGAACCTAAAGGCATTACGGCTGCCGTTCCCGCGTCTTCCAATCGCTTGCACAAAACCGGATCGGCATGGATATAGGGTAACACAACAAAGCCCATTTTGGCTAATTCTTCCGTAGCTTTTAAGGTCTCGATCGGATCGGGCATTAAATATTTTGGATCGGGATGGATCTCCAGTTTTATCCAGTTGGTTTCTAAAGCCTCCCGCGCCAGTTGGGCCGCGAAAATGGCTTCTTTAGCGTTCCTTACGCCCGATGTATTGGGCAATAAGTTGATATGCGGATATTTTAAACGGATCAGAATATCATCCCTGTCGTTGTTTTTTACATCAACACGCTTTAGGGCAACGGTTACCAGTTCGGATCCTGAGGCCAACAGGGCATCTTCCATTAAAGCGGATGAACCGAATTTACCAGTGCCTGTAAACAAGCGTGAATTAAAAATTTTGCCGGCTATTGTTAACATGGTTCTATTGATTTCACACTTCATTTAAAAGTGTAGTGTTTAAATATTCATACATTGCTTTAACCGTTTGGGCCGGAGTATCGGCATAAGTTATAGCTCCCGATACTGCTACGCCATATAGACCGGCTTGCATAATGGGGATAATATCCTCTGGTAAAATGCCGCCGATAGCAATTATAGGGATATTAATATTGGCCGCATGTACCTGGCTCATGATATTTTCATAACCATCTATTCCCAGGATAGGACTTAATTTTTGCTTGGTTTTAGTAAAGCGGAATGGCCCCAATCCAATATAATCAGCGCCTTCGGCAACCCTTTGCTGAATATGCTGAAAAGTATTAGCTGTACCACCAATGATCATTTTTGGCCCTACAATGTGCCTGGCCTTTGCAATCGGCATATCCTGCAAGCCCAAATGCAGTCCGTATGCTCCTGCTTGCAAGGCAATTTCGGGGTGGTCATTCACTATAAGTTTCGCTTTATATTCAAAGCATAAATCACTGATTTCAACCGCATAATCCAATATTACGTTGTGCGGTTGGTCTTTAATCCGTAACTGGATCCATTTGCAACCAGCATCAAGCGCCATTTTAATTGCAGACAGATGTGTGCCATTTTCTGGCTGTTGCGATATATAATGAAGTTTATCTATCATAATGATTTTCAATCAGGACGGTAGTCCCCGTTTTAAATTTTTAAAATTAGAAATAGCCAAATCCGGGTTATTCCATATAGTTCCTAATACAGCAGCTCCATCAAAGTTCATGGCTTTTATTTTACTCAAATTCGATAACTCTATACCACCTAAGGCAATTACATTCAGTTGTATACCTTGTTTATTTAAAGAAAAACTATCAGACCATTTAGCCTGATAACCAGGTTTGGAGATACTGTTAAATATCGGCCCCAAAAAAGCGCTATCAAACCGGGTTAATGTCTGCAACGCTGCTATTTCGTGTACCGATGTACTTAGTATGTATCCCTGATCATTTAGCAAATCCAGTTTTTCAGGGTCGGTATTTACCCGGTGTTGTTCAGTATAATGCAATCTTTTTATACCAAAATCCTGCGTCATAATATGATGCTGATGCAAGGCGATATAATGATGATACTGTTCATCAATCTCCCTTAACAATCCAGCTGCCTGCCCCTCATCGTAACCAGGCTTGCGCAAATGAAAACGGGTTAACCCGTTTTCAAATAGCTGGTTTATGAGCCGGGCTTCGTTTGCTATCGCGTCAGGATGTGATATAACTATCAGCTGCATAAAGTATTTAAGCGAAGCAAGTTCATTAACCAATCAATCATGATTAAAACGCTATGTCATTTCGAACCCTCGGGGTAAGCCAGAGCTTGGGGAGGGAGAGAAATCTTATACGCCCAGCGTTGTAAGTATAGCGTATAAGATTTCTCTTCGCCTCATCACACTGCCGCACCCTTGCTCATCGAAATGACATGCATTGTTTAAAAATTTTCACTTATAAATAAATCTCACTCCCTTTTTCTGTGAACTCTTTTGACTTCTGCTCCATCCCTTTTGTCAGCGCGTCTTCTTCATCAACACCATGTTCTTTGGCGTATTCCCTTACATCCTGCGTAATTTTCATCGAGCAAAAGTTAGGGCCGCACATGGAGCAGAAGTGAGCAATTTTTGCACCATCGGCGGGCAGGGTTTCGTCATGAAACTCACGGGCCGTATCCGGATCAAGCGACAGGTTAAACTGGTCATCCCATCTAAACTCAAAACGAGCTTTGCTTAAAGCATTATCCCTGTACTGTGCGCCGGGATGCCCCTTGGCCAGGTCTGCCGCATGAGCCGCTATTTTATAGGTAATTACACCATCTTTTACATCTTTCTTGTTAGGCAAACCCAAATGTTCTTTTGGTGTAACATAACACAGCATGGCCGTACCAAACCAGCCGATCATGGCCGCGCCTATGGCCGATGTGATGTGGTCATAACCCGGAGCAATATCTGTAGTAAGCGGACCTAAAGTATAAAAAGGCGCTTCACCACAATGAGCTAATTGTTTGTCCATATTTTCCTTGATCATATGCATAGGTATATGACCCGGACCTTCAATAATGGTTTGTACATCATGTTTCCAGGCAATTTTGGTAAGCTCGCCCAGGGTTTCCAGCTCGCCAAACTGGGCGGCATCGTTGGCATCGGCAATGCAACCCGGCCTTAAACCATCGCCTAAGGAGAATGCTACGTCATAAGCCTTCATGATCTCGCAGATCTCCTCAAAATGAGTATAAAGGAAGTTTTCTTTATGATGAGCCAAACACCATTTAGCCATGATAGAGCCACCACGCGAAACAATACCTGTAATACGTTTGGCAGTCAGGGGCACATATCGTAACAGCACACCAGCGTGGATAGTAAAGTAATCTACACCCTGTTCTGCCTGTTCAATTAAAGTATCCCTAAACAATTCCCAGGTAAGGTCTTCAGCTTTCCCGTTAACTTTTTCCAATGCCTGGTATATGGGCACGGTACCAATAGGAACGGGTGAGTTACGTATGATCCATTCACGGGTTTCGTGGATATTTTTGCCGGTGGAGAGATCCATAATAGTATCGGCTCCCCAGCGACAAGCCCATACCGCTTTTTCAACCTCCTCCTCGATACTGGATGTTACGGCCGAGTTACCAATGTTGGCATTGATCTTCACCAAAAAGTTACGCCCAATAATCATCGGCTCCGTTTCAGGGTGATTAATATTGCAGGGGATAACCGCCCTGCCTGCCGCTACTTCTGCCCTTACAAACTCTGGCGTGATATATCCTTTGGGCGTATTGGCACCAAAGCTATGGCCCTGATGCTGATGGCTCATCACCTCATATTGCCCGTTCAGTTGTTCCTTTAACAGATCAATACGCTGGTTTTCGCGGATGGCGATGTATTCCATTTCGGGTGTGATGATGCCTTTTTTGGCGTAATGCATTTGCGATACATTACTACCTGACTTTGCGCGTAACGGACTGGATACGTGTGCAAAACGCAGATCATTTAAACTTACGTCATTCAAACGTTGTTGTCCGTATTGAGATGATATTTGTGCCAGCCGCTCTACATCCCCTCTGTCCGTGATCCATTTTTCGCGCAAAGCTGGCAATCCCTTTTTAACGTCAATGCTGGCTTCAATATCTGTGTACGGACCGCTGGTATCATATACCGTTACGGGTGCATTGGGCTCTGTTTCGCCAAAGCGGCCGTGCAGTTTGGTATCGCTCAAACTGATCTCGCGCATGGCTACGCTGATGTCATGGAGCACACCTTTAACATAAACTTTTTTCGACGCCGGAAATGGATCGGTAGTAAGAACCTTGCCTGTTGGGATTTTTTCTGTTTTCATATAAGTGTGGTAAATGGTTATCCGCCTTGTGTTGCTGTGATAATAATGATGTGATCACCGTGATTCAGCGGTTCCGTTTCCCAGTTGGATTTGGAAACGATGGTTTGATTAACGGCAATAGCCAGGCCCTTTGAAGTTTGATTAAGGACATCAGATAGCAAAGTTTGCACGGTGCATCTGTCAGGAACGGTATAAAGCTGTTGATTTACGGTGATTTCCATTCAATTATTTTTAATAAATAACTATAGGAATGGCCCCGTTTAAGGAAGGAAAAAACAACAAGCAAAGTTGTTTTCACTTTTCCCTTCGGCAGTACTAACTGCATCAGGTTCAAAGGGTATTATCTCAGTCCATCAAAGGACACCCCTAAAGTTGCTGTAAACCTAAGTAAAAGTTTTTTAAACTAACAAGCCTTTTTGGTTTTTATTAATTCACCACATTAAGATGTTTAAAACTGAAGTATTGAATAAACTTTTTAAACCGTTTTTCTGACTTTATAAATTGACCAAGTAAGGTTAATTGATTTTGAGCCCTGATTAAATTTTGCTGCGCGTAAATGGTATGATAATAAACATCGCCATTTAAAAAATCGGTCAGGAACCTGATGGCCTGCATATAGATCATATATTTCCCGGCAAAAGTAAAATAGACTTTCTCCGTGGCCGTCAACGCCGTACCCATCGCCGAAAGATACCCTTTGTAAATGGCGTAAAAACACTCTTCGTTGATCTGGATCCTGGAAAAATCACGCTCCTCCTCATTTGCCGGCGAAAGATAGGTACGCAGCATATCGCCCACATCGCTCATAAAATAACCCGGCATAACCGTGTCCAGGTCAATTACGCACAACCCATTATGATCCTTATCAAACAATACATTGCTGATTTTGGTATCATGATGGATAACACGCAGCGGCAGCTTGTTATGATCAGTTAACTGCTGGTATATAAAAAGTATTTCCTGGTGTTTGTAAATATCCTTGATCAGGTTAGCTGCAATTATAAGTCTGTTGGAGCTCGCGGTAATACAGGCTTTTTCAAATTGCTCAAACCGCAGCTTCAGGTCATGGAACTGCGGTAAAGTATAGTGTAATTTTTCAAGATCAAAATTTCGCAGTAAATAAGTGAACTGCCCAAACTGGTGCGCTGCTTCAAAAGCTTCTTTCTGATCCTGGATCTCGGTGATGGTTACGGAGTTTTCAACAAATGGAAAAAGCCTGTAATATTCGCCATCATCTGTTTTAATCAAGTATTTACCTGATAAGGAGCGGACAGGCGCTACAAAAAGATAATCAGGCTCGGTTTGTTTTAAATAGGTTTCCAGCAAGGCTACGTTTTCGGCAATAGCTTCTGGATCTTTAAAAACGCCTGCATTAATATGCTGTAGAATATAGTTTTCAGGACCACATACCTTCCAGGTATGATTAATTAACCCTGAACCAAATTCCGCAATTTTATAGTCACTTACATGAAGTCCATATAGCTCAAGGATCTGATCAAACATAGTAAAAGTCAAATAGTTATACCAAACGTACTTAATTAGTCAATAAAAATCCTGCGCAAACGTTTGTGCATTTTTTGTCTGGTCTTTAGCCGATCTGTTTTCCCCGCTTTCTGTCAATTGTGATCCCCGGAATAATCCGGTGACATAAATTTTGATCGTAACTATTATTACCTCTTCCATTTAAAGACTATAACAAACCTTACAATAACTACGTGAAAAGAAGCGATTTGTATCTAAAAAATCAATATTGACACGATATCAATTGTAACATCTTACTTTAATTAATAATATCAAACGTTTGCGTGGTAATTTTATTAATTAAAGCATTTGTTTTATCAATACGATCAATAACTTCACTGTTGAAAAGCATCAGTAAACAGGCAAATCACATCTAAACAATTCACATCAAACACTTATATAAATGGACAGAAGAACATTCGTAAAAAACAGCGCAATTGCAGCCGCCGGCTTTACCATACTACCAACAGGCAGTTTATTTGCAAATGCAAGCGGCAAAGCCCGACTTGGTTATATTGGCGTGGGCGCCAGGGGCATGAGTCACATATCAGAAGGTTGCCTGCGCGACGATGTTGAAATTGTAGCTATATGTGATACCCAGGAGCATTCATTAAGCATTTGCCGTGAGTATATAGCTAAAAAGGGAAGACCAGCTGCTAAAGAATATACAGGTGGTTTAGATGCTTACAAAAAACTACTGGAACGAAATGATATTGATGCCGTGATCATTGCAACACCATGGCAGTTTCATTACCCTCAGGCAATGGATGCCATGAAAGCCGGAAAATATGTGGGATGCGAAGTAATAGCAGGTTTAACGGTTGATGAACACTGGGATATTGTTAAAACATCTGAAAAAACCGGCATACCTTATATGACATTGGAAAATGTATGCTATCGTCGCGATGTGATGGCTGCCTTAAATATGGTTAGGCAAGGCTTATTTGGCGAGCTGATACATCTGGAAGGCGGTTATCAGCATAACCTGCGCGATGTTCTTTTTAATGATGGAAAAGGGCGTTATGGTGGCAAAGGTGTGGAGTTTGGACCAAAGGCTTTGAGCGAGGCGCAATGGAGAACCCAGTTTAATATTGACCGCGACGGCGACCTTTACCCTACCCACGGTGCCGGCCCGGTAATGAACTATATCGATATCAATCATGGTAACCGGTTTACCAGCCTGGTTTCATTTAGTTCAAAGGCACGTGGCCTTGGCGCGTATGTGAATGAGCTTGCTCCCGGCAATTCTAATGCTAAGATCAACTACAAAAATGGCGATGTAACTACCACAATGATCAATTGTGCCAATGGCGAAACCGTTTTGTTATCGCATGACACGCATTTGCCGCGCCCCTATTCGCTTGGGTTCAGGGTACAGGGTACTAAGGGGATCTGGATGGATGTAAACCAATCTGTTTATATTGACCATCAGGCTAAAGAAGATGACAGCTGGGAACCGGCAAAAGAATGGTTTGCCAAATATGATCACCCGCTGTGGAAAAAACACGATGCAGAGGCTGCCGGCGCCGGTCACGGTGGGATGGACTGGTTTGTATTTAATGCCTTTATTGAGGCCGTTAAACAAAAAAAACAAACCCCAATTGATGTTTATGATTCAGTGACCATGAGTGTTATCGCGCCATTATCAACACAATCACTTAAGGAGGGTAATAAAACATTGGACTTCCCTGACTTTACAAAAGGTAAGTGGGAAAACCGTAAAAGCACCTTTGCTTTGGACGATAGCGGATTTTAGTATTGCAGTACAGGAACAATTTGACTTGCCGCTATAAATTCATTTAATTTGAGCAGTGTTTGATCAACTGAAAAAAATATCACCAATGCTTCAGGGCCAATGGGAAAAGTATGAAAGCTATTACCATCGCCTTGAAGTTCCTGCAAAAACTATTCTTTTAAACGAAGGCGACGTTTCAAAAAAAGCTTACTTTATTGAAAAAGGTTGTTTGAGGGCTTGGTTCAATAATAAAGGGAAGGATGTAACCTTTCAGTTCTTTTTTGAAAATGACAGTGTATCATCTATTGAAAGTTTCAGGAGAGGCAAGCCGAGTTTATGTACCATTGAATCCATAGAACCATGCATACTTCACTGGATCCATAAAAAAGACTTTGATAATATCATGAAAGAATTAAACGCAATCCCCGAAATTTGTGAGCAGCTATCAGATATATTTCTTGACCGGCAAATCAATTACATGAGCCATTTTTTGTCGTTCATCAGGGATACTCCGAAGGAACGTTACCTGAATTTATTGAAAGAAAAACCCCACATAATAAGACGAGTACCGCAACACTATATTGCCTCTTATTTAGGCATCACCTCGGTGTCCTTAAGCCGGATCCGTAACGCGGCAAATAAATGATTATTGAATTATTGAATTATAAAAATCAATAATTCAGTAATTCAATAAATAGTCTCCTGTTTCATTTATTAACAATTGTTATCGTGGCCTTGCCCGCAGMCACCGAACTTTGTTAAAAATTAAAAAAAAAATGAAAGCAGCAGTATTATACAAAGCAGGAGAAACTCCTCAATATGAAAATTTTACAGAACCAGTTCCTCAGGAAAATGAGCTGTTAATTCAAGTAAAAGCCGCCAGTATCAAAAACCTGGATAAGGGAAGGGCCAAAGGTGTTCATTATGATCAACACGAAAAATTCCCGGTGGTAGTTGGGGTTGATGGAGTTGGAGTATTAGCCGATGGGGTACGCGTTTATGCAGGGTCGCGCGCAGGTATGATGGCCGAAAAAGCCGTTATTAATAAAAACTGGTATGTTCCTGTGCCCAGCGGGATAGATGATGTAACCGCGGCAGCCATACCCAATCCCGCTATTTCGGCATGGCTATCATTGGTATATAAAGGAAAATTAAAAAGGGGCGATACCGTATTGATATCAGGCGCAACCGGCATCACCGGAAAACTGGCTGTTCAAATAGCACGCCACCTGGGTGCAGGCAGAATTATAGCTACAGGCCGTAATGAGGCTATCTTAAACACGCTTGACGCCGATCTGACCATCTCACTCAGCCAACCCCACGAAGCCATTAAACAGGCGCTTAAAGCCGAGGCATTTCAACATCCATTTGATATAGTGATTGATTATTTATGGGGCAAACCTGCCGAACTGGTTCTGGAAACGTTAACAGGCCACGACATCAATTTAACAGCCGATCATATAACCCGTTTTGTACAGGTTGGTTCAATGGCGGGCCCTGATATTAACCTGCCTGCAGCAACACTTCGCAGCGCACCTATTGAGCTTGTGGGTTCAGGCGGCGGAAGCATATCAAAAGAGATGATGGCTAAAATTCAAACAGAAATATTGCCTGAAGTATTTAAACTGGCCAGTGAAGGCAAACTCACCATAGATACTTTAGCCATCCCCTTAAAGGATGTTACCGAAGCCTGGGAACGCGAGGACACACAGGGTAAAAGAGTGGTTATTACAATGGAGTAACTAAGTGGCTGGAGTTATTCAGTTGCATGGCTCACAGTCGACTCACCCCGCCTGCGCTTCGCGTGGCACCCCTCTCTGCTGTGCAAAGAGGGGATACAAAACTCACCTGTCTACTCTAAGCGCCATTGCGATTGCGAAGCAAGGAGCCTCACCCAACCCTCTCCAAAGGAGAGGGCTTTAAAATGCTTTTAAAGTCTCCCCTTTTGGGGAGATTTAGAGGGGGCTTCGCAATGGCAATGGCGCTATTTTTAATTCCCTCTTTCCGCCGCAGGCGAAGAGAGGGTGATCGAGCATAGCGATGATCGGGTGAGTCTAATCGTCAACTTTGTTTAATGACATTGCTTTATTTGTCGGGTAACCCTTCCTCAAATCCCCCCTGCTGCTCGCTGCTGCTCTTTGCAGTATCCAGGTTCCAGGCCGAGGTAAGAAAATACGGGGTGGCATTCACCGCATCTTTATTGCTATAAGTGCAGGTTAACACCCTTTTTTCGCCGGGAGCCAATGATATATAGTTATCACTGAATATTACAGGCAGTATATCATCACCATCCTTGCCTTTTAAGGCACGCAGGTGTACAAAAAACGCTACCGATTTGCCCGTATTGGTTATGGTAACCATATGCGTGGTGCTATCGCCACTGGTAGTTTCTTGATTATGGCTAAGTTTAAGCGCTGTTTTGGGTATCTGTTGCAGGGCCGAATAATCTGCATAAACAGATTCAGGCGTGGTATACCAGTTTGATTTTTTCCAGTTCAGTACCTCAGCCCTTTGCGATAACCAATACCAGTTAATACTTTGCAGATCGCCCTTGTTATCAGAAAGCTGCAACCTTACAAAATATGTTGACGACAAGCCAGCAATTGGTGGCAGGGTAAGGAACATTTTAGAGGCATCAGCATCAATAGCAGCAGGTACGGTTTTAGTATATTTTACAGTGCCATCAATGTTGTATACCGTTGCCTTTATTTGCAGCCCTGTGAACTTTTTAAGATACGAATTGATGACACCTACCTCGTTCGATTTATAGGAGTACATGACATGTAGCGGCTCCATTGATTTTTTCATACCGAAGTAAGTGCCAGCCGGATATAGGTAATAATCATAGGTATGCCAAATGATGCCCGGCCATGGGTTACTCAGCATCCATTGCACTACGCCGGTGGCTGTATTGTATTTTTTTAAGCCATAGGCTTCCATCATAGCCCGGTGCGCCTCGTAGTTTTGGGCCTGTGCTTTGGCTACATAGTTTTTAATAGAGGTCGATTCACCATAACGCTCTGTTAATGCTTTATCAAAAACTTTTGTTGTGCCGAATGAGCCGGTACCGCAATGGTACAACCACGCAGGCGAAGTAGTGGACAGCGAATCTTTTGGAATAAATTTGATCAGGCTTTCATACGGTGGTATGGATGGCCCGGGCGATATTTCTGTAGCAAAACTCCAGGCGCCGCCAAATTTGTGTGTACTGTCCGTTTCCCAATAAATGGGTGGCACCCATTCATAAGGACCAAGCATTTTAACCCCGCTGTAGCCCGATACTTTTGATTTACGGCCGTCGGCTGTAGCGATAACCGGATTGGGCCATTTCAAAGCTTTTTCAATTTTCAGGTAATCGCGCTCAACTGAGGTATCGGTTGGTGGCATATCGCTCCCGTTGAGCCATACCATTAAACTGGCCTTATTACGCAGCCAGTACATCACGCTGCTGTCTGATGTCATAGCCACATTGCGTTCGGCTGCATCCCAGTGTTCGGGATGTTGCCATACGCCGCAGCACATCCAACCGGTCATGACCAGCATACCATACTGATCGCACAGGTCATAAAAATTATCATCTTCCATTTTACCTTCTGAGCGGATGATGTTCATATTCATATCACGTACCAGTTTAACTTCCTGCTCCTGTCTTTCGGCCGACCGGCGCTGAAAAATATCAGGCGACCATGCCGCTCCCCGAAGCAAAATGGGTTTACCATTTACTATAAACTCTCTTGACTCATTATCAAGCAGCCTGGAATCCATCTGGCGGATACCAAAATTTTCAGATAGCGTATTACTCACCTTGTCGCCCACCACTGCCGAAAGTTCAATACGGTTCAATTCGGGTTTGCCGTATTGCCATGGCCACCAAACCCGCGGGTTCTGTATGTTCAGTTGTTTAAAATTTTCGGGGGTAAACGTTATATTTTTTGATTCTTTAGGGAGTAAATGCACCTTTTGTTCAAAGGCGATATTGCTATTGATGTGGCCTTTTATAACGGCATCCTGCGCGGCGTTGGTATAGTTGGTTACCTGCGCGTCGACAGTTAAGTGGGCTATACTTAACGATGGCAGATCAAACCTGGTGGTAACCAATGGGTACTGCACTCCTACTTTATCATAGGTTTTTATTTCAACATTATTCACTATCCCGCCATTATAATCAGGCGGATAAGGTATCCAGTCGGCATAGTCAATAGCCAGATCACCTTTTGCTTTGTTGGGGGTAAATGGCCTCAGTATCTCCAGCGCAAGCACATTGTTACCGGTATAATTGACATGGCCGGTCACATCCAACTGAATGATCCGGAAAGGCCCTTTTACCTTTGTCGAATCGGCAATTTTAACCCCATTGAGCCATACGTTTGCCTTGTAATTGATGCCATGCAAGCGAAGGATTACGTTTTTCCCATTCTCCGATGTTGGCAAAGTAAACTCCCGCCTAAACCACCAGGGTTTATCCAGCCGGGCATCTTTTAGCTTTTGCAGGTTACGGCCCATAAAAGGATCAAAATCATACACTTTATTAGCCAGCAAACCCGCTATAAGCGTTGTTGGCACACTTACCTTATACCAGCTTTGTGTATCAAAATTCTCTTTGGATATTTTATCGGCAGGACTTACATCTGTTACCGCCGACTGCATTTTCCAATCATCTTTTAGAATCAATTGAAAATTTTCCTGCCTGGTCTGGCCAAATGCCTGGTAAAAGCACAAAGGCAGAATCATGATTAATATGAGTTTTTTCATGATATGAAATTTATAATTGACTATCATAATACAAAGCCGCAGCGCCAATAATACCACTGTTCTCCAGTTCAGATACTTCTACTCTGATTCGTTCTGCAGTTTTTGTATAGACAAATGTTTTGATCTCCTGCCACATGCTTTGCTGAAAAAATCCGTAGGCATGCCGAACAGAGCCGCCCAACACAATTAATTGCGGATCATAAGCATACATTACCTGCTTTATGGCATGGCCTATATGTGTACCCAGTTCCTTATATAGCCCTAATGCTTTGGCATCACCGTTTTTCGCATCATCAAACACCTGTACGCCATCAAGCCCGTACACATTATTAAAGAACGACCCGCTGCAATAATATTCCAAAATGTTATCGAGGTAAGGAAACAAGCCAAATTCGCCTGCACCACAGTTAAAACCAGGATATAAATGCTTATTGATCATGACACCGGCTCCCAAACCTGTCCCCAATGTTAAACCGATCATAGAATCAGCGTTACTGCCTTTGCCAAAATAGTATTCACCCACAGCAAAGCAATTAGCATCGTTATTCACATAAACCGGAATGTGGTAACGCGCCTCCATCAGTTGCTTTAAATGCACCTCTTTCCACGATGGTATGTACTGCACATCATATACAATACCTTCAGCTACATCAACCACACTGGGTACACCTATGCCTATGGCCGCTACTTTATCTGTTTGCAGTAAAGCATCAACAACCTTATAAATATCATTCAGTACATCCTCAACAGAGCCATCACTTTTTATTTTTTGCGACACGATATCAGATAAGGAGCTGCCGTGTACAATAGCACCCCGTATATTGGTTGCTCCCAGATCAATCCCTATAACTTTGGTATTATTCATGAGTTGATTTCTTTTTTATGTCGATGGTTTTATTGGTGATAAGGGGTTTTGCCCAAAAGCCCACGCTTAAAATGTAACCGAGGGTGATATACAAAAAGAACATTCCCGCCCGTAAGCCAAATGCATCACCCAGCAAGCCGATAACTGGTGGTATTATGGCGCCGCCAATGATGGCTGTAACCAGCAAACCGGCAAAAGAACCATGGTCTTTATTAACAGAATTAAGTGCCAGCGAGAATATAATAGGATACATAACCGAAGCAAAAAAACCCACCAACGGAAATGCCGCTAAGGCTACATTAGTTGGCCCGAACAAGCCTGCCGTTAAGCAAATCAAAGCCAGTATGGTAAAACTGATCAGCACTTTGCGGCTATCCATTATCTTCAATAAAAGCAATCCGAGGAGGCCTCCGGCAGTCATCAGGCCCCAAAAATAGGCAACGGTATCAGCACCTTTGGTTTGCGGATCCAGGCCATGATAAGTGCTTAAAAATTGTGAGATCCAATTGGCAATACCCTGTTCAGTACCTACATAACAAAACATAGCCACCAAAAACAGGATAACGATGGGTTGTTTAAATAGGGAGAAATGAGTTTTTAAAGAGCCCACTTGCTCATCTTCCTTCAATTCGACCTTAGGGAATTTTGTAAGCGCCAGCAAAATGACCATCGCGAGGCAAATTACCGTAAAGAGCCAGTAAAGCGAAATCCAGGGCAAATTATCAGGCACCAGAGAGTGCAATAGCCCCATTATTCCGCCGCTGTTATCTTCTTTTAAGGCTTTAACCATATAAGAGTAAACCAGTGGACTGAGGAAAGAGGCCAACCCGAATATCAGCTGGGCGAGTACGGAAGTAAAGGCATAATTCTCTTCGCCACCCGATGTTCTTAACAAAGGATTGATCACTACCTGCAGCATGGCCATGCCGCAGCCTATCAAAAATAACGACACTATGGCGCTTAGATAATTAGGAACCATAGCCAATAAAAGCGAGCCTAAAAAAGCGACAATAAATGCCGCTACCATTATCTTTTTCTCTTTAAAGGTTTCCAGCATAATAGCCGATGGAACTGACATAACGCCATAAGCGATAAAGAATGCCAGCGGCAACACACCTGCCATGGTATAACTGAGATTGAATACTTTAATAATATCGGGTATCAGCGGCCCTATTACATTGGTTAAAAACGAGATAACAAAAAAGATCAGCATGATCAATGCTACAATGTAGTAGTTACGTTTCATGGGCTATAATTAAAGGTTCATGATTTTGATTGCGTTAATATCCGTATTAAAATCATTTAAAAATGCAACTTATTTAAATTGTTACAATAACTTTTTAAATAATTTTATAAACTATAAATAGAGCTAAGACCCACCCTGAATGTCATTTCGAACAGAGAGAGAAATGACAGTTAATAAGCCTTAACAAATATACATGATGAATTATTCAACAGCCTGCTTAATCAGGAGCAAAGTTATTTTGCAGGGCTTTTGTAGGGCTGTATTTTTGAAGCCTTTTATCAAATAAATAATTGCCGAGCACCAAATAATCCATATCGGTACGCATAAAACCCAAATAAGCATCTTGTAATGAACATACTATAGGTTCACCCCGCACATTGAACGAAGTATTGATCAGCATACCACAACCTGTTAATGTTTTAAAATCGTTAAGGAGCTGCCAGAATTTAGGATTGGTTTCCCGGCTTACCGTTTGTATCCTGGCCGAATAATCAACATGGGTAATCGCGTTAAGGCCTGAGCGCTGGTGATATAAACGGTCGTAAATATGAAGTTGATCATAACCCGGAGGTTCGGGATACCGCAGCTCATCTTTAAGCGCCTCAATGAACAGCATATAGGGCGATGGCTGTGTTGTTTTGAAATACTGTTCTGCATCTTCCAGCAAAACACTGGGTGCAAAAGGGCGAAATTCCTCCCTGCCCTTTATTTTAAGGTTAATGCGTTTCTGCATTTCGGGGTTACGCGGATCGGCAATAATACTCCGATTCCCCAAAGCACGCGGACCAACCTCCATCCGACCCTGGAACCAGCCTACTACCTTACCATCAGCTATTATTTCACTCAATCCTTTTGTCAGTTCATCAAAACTGTCAAAATGGGTATAGGTGGCGTCGTATTTATATATCAATCCCAAAATATCCTGATCATGATACTCCGGCCCCAGGTATGCGCCCTGCATGGCATCACCGGCACCGATAAATCGCCTTTCTTCGCCATAAACAATATGATGTGCGGCAAAGGCCGCGCCAAGGGCTCCGCCGGCATCGCCTGCGGCCGGTTGTATCCATACCTCATCAAACAACATGGTTTGCCTTACCTTGCTGTTGGCAATACAGTTTAAGGCCACCCCGCCGGCCATAACCAGATTTTTGCAATTGGTGAGTTGATGTGCAGTGCGGGCCAACGCTATTACAACGTATTCTGTTACCCGCTGTATGGCAAATGCCAGGTTCATGTGCTGCTGACTGATCTCAGACTCAGGCAGCCTGCGGGGGAAACCAAAAAGCTTTGCCCAACGCTTATCATCGGTCATGGTTAGCCGGGTAGCAAACCTAAAATATTTCATGTTCAGGATAAAAGAGCCATCCTCCCTTACATCTATTAGTTCTTTTAGTATTTTCTGCTCAAACTCCAGGGTTTGTTGCACGGCAGCATGTCCGTAGGGCGCTAATCCCATCAGTTTATATTCGCCGCTGTTTACCTTAAAGCCCAGATAGTAGGTAAATGCCGAATATAAAAGGCCCAGTGAATGCGGAAAACGGAGCTCTTTTAAGATCCTGATATCTTTGCCTTGTCCGTGACAAATGGTGGTGGTTGCCCACTCCCCTACACCATCAATGGTTAATATAGCAGCCTCATTAAATGGTGATGGATAATAGGCACTTGCCGCGTGCGACAGGTGGTGTGCAGGAAACAGCAGTGGAATATTACCATTACCCAACTGCTTTAATTGCTTACGCAGCAGTTTCTTCATAAAAAGCTTTTCCTTTATCCAAACAGGAATTGCAGATACAAAGCTGAGGACCCCGGCTGGGGCAAAAGCATGGTAGGTTTCTAAAAGTCGTTCAAATTTAAGCAGGGGTTTATCATAAAATGCTATCGCGGTTAAATCGTTTAGTTCGAGCCCTGCCTGTTGCAGCACAAACCGGACAGCATTTATGGGGAAACCTGCGTCATGTTTTTTACGGGTAAAGCGCTCTTCCTGCGCGGCGGCTATAATTTTACCGTTCACGATAATTGCCGCCGCGCTGTCATGATAATAAGCGGATATGCCAAGTATAGCCGTGCGCACCTTATACTAAAATAAGGCGTAAATAAATGGCCCTATGGCCGGTACACTGCTCAGGATAATGAGTACTGAAAACAGCAGCAAAATCACAATAAGCGGAACCAGCCAAAACTTTTTCCTGGTTCGTATAAAAAGCCACAGTTCGGTTAAAAATTCCATATACTTTTCCTGTTAAAAGGTATGCAAAAGATCGGTTTTGGTGTAAGTATGGTTTATATCGGTCATTACAGATTGCCTGCCTTTTTTAAATTGCTTTAACTGCAGGGTATCCCGGACTGTCATCCGTCTGAATAAACCAACCGGGGTTACCACTACAAAAAACAAGATAAGCATAATAAGCCACGAGCTAATAAAACTCACCCGGCTGATAATGACAAACCAGATCACAGTGAAGGGATAAAAAACAAATGGCCACAAAATAATTAGCAGCGTGGCTATCAATGCCGCCACAAAAAAGTACCGCTCTTTAAAATGCAAGCCGGCATATATAGTTGCCAGTACAACCAGCAAGCCAAATTCAAGGCATTGCCGTTTGGTAACCTGTGTAAATATTTTATTGATGCCTGCCATTGTTTATCTGTTTAGTTTTGATCTGCGCCAGCAGTATCAGGGCTTCGCTATTTTTACTATCGGCTTTCAATACTTCTTCGGCATACTTATATGCACCATCGGTATTGTCCATTTTATAATAAGTTTGGGCAATGCGGTTTAAAATGGGTATTGCCAAAGGACTTGCCGTATAGGCTTCTTTAAGGTGGATGATCTGTTGGGTGTAGTCCTTAACTGCCTGCAGGTTAAAGCGGCTTGTGTTGTTACTAATGGCGTAATCAATATAAGGGAGTGCATCCGTTGGCCTGTCCAGTTTTAAACAGAGCACAAACAGATACCGGGCTTTATCAAATGATGGCGACAGGTCAAATGCTTTTTTAAAGTAAAACACGGCATCGTTATAATCCTTAATTTCACCACTGAGCATGGCAATTCTTTCATAAAGCGCGGTATCCATAGGATTTTCCAAAACCAGCGTTTCCAGCACTTTTTTGGCGCTTACCAGCTGACGGCTATTAAAGTAAACATCAAATAATTTACCCATAGTTTGGGGCCAGCTTACGTTTTTAAATACGTTACCGGCAGCCAATTTTTCCTCAGCAGTAATTGTATCAATAGCGGTGTCGGTGGTATCATTATAGGGCCAGCGCTTTTTAAGATTTTTGATCCGATATGTGCCCGCAAGGGAGTCAACCCGGGTTACCGGCATATCCTGTAAAAGCTGTTTAAAGTCCATTGCTTTGGTTTTATCTACYGTGATCAGGTGATTGCTCACTATTGATCTGTAAAACGCATCGGCCATGAGCGCATAACCCATCAGGTTAGGGTGCACATGATCAACCAGCAGTTCATTACCAATGATATGATCGGTTGTATAGGCTTCAAATGCGGCTTTAGTATCAACCAAATGTGTACCGGGATATTTACTGCATAGCTCAGTGATGATCTGGTTAAACTGATCGGGCGCCCTGAACCTTAATCCATCCAGATCCTTTGCCTTTGAAAAAAACCGCCGGGCCTGTTTAAGATCACCCTCCTTATCAAAAACTGCCCCAAGGTAAAAGTTGCAAAGTGCATGGCCATCAAACAGCTCATTAGCCGCGCTAAAGTATTTTTCGGCAACGGACAAATTATTAACGTTAAAAGCATTTAATCCCGTTGCATAATTTTTTTGAAATAGGGGATATTTTAAACTCCCCGGTTCCAGACTTATAAATGGTTTAAGATCTTTTTGGTTGCTTACCAGGTTGCTTAAATAAAGTGGGATCTGTTTTTTGCTGAACAAACTTACCACTTCTTCCATATTGGTGGCAAACTGCTTCAGCCCTTTTTGGTACAGATCAGACTGGTAGGGTATTTCCTGATCTCCTACCATCAGTTGCATCCTGCTTGCGCCTAATCGTTCATGGGTGTCAAAGGCCTTATGAATGCCTCCATATACATTGGTAAGYAGCTGCCATATTTTAAACTGGCGTAAATATAATACCAGCTTAACGGTACGCGGGTTGCTGCCTATATTTTGGGTTGAACCAACACCCAACGCCCCATAATATTCATTATGCCCGGTGTATATAAACACGGCATCGGGCTCATAATTAACTACTTCTTTAGCAAAACCCGCTACTGTGTATGAATTAACCGCTGTTAGTGAAAGATTAATGATCTCGAGCTTTTTATCGGGCAGTTCGTGCATTAGCCGGTATTGCAGCCACCTGTGGAATGATCCGTTATGGAAAAACGGGTATCCGATAGTGGTTGATTCGCCCAATACAAAGATCCTTAGCGTATTTGCATCTTTTTGCTTTTTAAAGGGTTCGCTGTTGCCGGTTGTGGCAATATCCTCATCGGTAAAATACCTCTTTGATGCATCGGGGTTAAAAACGAGGTAATTGCTATTGCTTTTGTAATCAACAAACAGGTTAAGGTTATGTCCGTAATGCACCAGTCTTAATACCATCTCCAATAAAAATAAAACCAATAAAGGTATCAGTATGATACTGATACCCTTAAACAACATGATCCTGCTTTTTGAAGGTGCTATGTTTTGAGTTGAAGACATTGTTTAAAAAAGGTTTTTCGGGCTTGTGCGATGGATGGGTGTGTTCTTTTCAAACTTATAACACACCCCTGCCACTTCACAACTCTCCGCGCCCCCTCTCAAGAGGGGAATTTTTTATTACTAATTACCACGTACAGGCAGTGTATAGCTTAATGGCTTTTCATTCCTGAGCATTTTTGCAGCTTCGCCGGTTAACCATAAGTAATGATCACTGGGTTTGCCATCCATATCAATAAATTTGGCGCTATTACTTACTGGTGGTTTATCGGTCACTTTAAAGATAGCTGTTCCTTCGTTAACCTCATCAAACATGGCTACATAAAGCATTTGTGCACCGGCCTGCAGGGCAGTTGAAATTTGCTGCCAGTAAAAACGCCCACCCTGCCGGGGTATGGATGCCACCGGTTTTACATCATCAGGAAATTCATAGGTACTCAGGTTATGCCAGCTAAAACCCGGATAAACGCAGGGTACATACTCCACATGATTGGTTTTGCACCATTGCATATCGCCAATCAGCAAATCGCGGTAACGATCCATATCATTATGCAACAACGGCGAAAAACGCTGTACTGTCCAGGGTAAAACAATATCGGCTTGTTTTATAACTTCATGTAAAAAGGGATCATTCAGGCAATCTGAATTCAGATCACGCCAAAATGTAGGTACACCCAGCATTACCGCACAGCCACCATAAACAGGGTCGTTCTTTAAAAAATCTATCAGTTTTAAGATACCAATGTTGCGGGTATTATACGGCCTGTCAGGAAAACCAAGTCCCCAGATAGCCACAACAGGTTTATTATTGTTGTTTAAATAGGTTTTAGTCCCCGGCTGGTTGGTTACTTTTAATGAATCAACCAAATATTTCCAATCGTTGATGATAGCAGAGCAATCCTCGCCTGATGCGTTAAGGCCCGACAGGTCATACATGATGGCTATTGCCCTGTCGTATTTTGAAGCGGCTTCCAACGCGTTTTTAATGACTACACCTGTTCCCCTGCGCGCACGGTCGCTTTTAATAGATCCCATAAAGCGCTGCATAAAAACCCCGTCGACCCCATACTCCTGCATCCATTTAAAATGCAGGTCGACAGTGCTTTTGTCATAGGAACTAAACAATTTTGCATTACTGCCATCGGCCAGTTTAAAAGGTGTTGTATAGGTGTTTTTATACTCACTTACATCAGGCCAGGCATCAACCCCGCAGCGAGTTTCGCTGGCAAAATAATGACTAAAGCCCGATTTTGTGCCATCACCCTCGGCCCGGAACCAACCCTGGTAACCGGCCATAACCAAACCATGATAGGTTGGGTATTTTGTAACCTTTGAATGTTTATTTTGAGCGTTAACAGCTACACTTAACATTAAAAAACACATTATGGAAAAGTGTATTTTTTTCATAATCGCATGGGTATATTTTATAGGTTTTTAATTAATACTAAAGAAAGCCTGACCATGCTTACACATGGCCGGGCAATTCTTTAATTGTGACAAGGATTGTTTTTTTAGTATCCCGGATTTTGCGTCCAGGCCGGGTTACGGTACATTTCATTTTGCGGAATGGGTGCAATGTACCTTTGACTTATATCACCCGTGAAGTTTATAGGGTTTTCCTTATTGCCACGGGCGGCAATTATCTCGGGTAGCATTTGCAGGCGTACAATGTCAAACCATCGTATACCAAATTCGCCGGCAAACTCATAACCACGTTCATTCACTACGGCTTTTTGAAAATTGGTTGCCGACAGGCCAGGTGTTAAATTTGGCAATCCGGCGCGTGTACGTACTTGATTAACAGCAATATAAGCAGCAGCGGATGGACCACCTGTTGCCATAGCCGATGCTTCGGCATAATCCAGCAGTACAAGCGGGTAACGGATAATATCGGTTGTTTTGTTGGTGCTTGGATTAATGGTTTGGATAGTTGTCGCGGTTTCAATAACACCATCATTAAGCCCCGCTCTGAATTTTTTATAGTATGGATGGCCGGCATGTGTTTCGCTGGAATTCCATGGCACCAGTTTAAAGCTTTTATCGGCCTGTATTAATTTAAGGGTTGTATAAAAAGTGGCGTCAGTACGGGCGCATTTTGGAGCATTCAGGAAAAAATTGATCTCAGGGTAATAATCATCCCAACCGCTTGAGCCATTGCTGGCAACCTCATCAAGCGGAACACTTGACGATCCGAAGGTACGGTTTGGCGATCCACCGCCTACATTAAACTGTATAGCAAAAACCGACTCTGAATTATTGTTGGTTGTAAAAACCGCGGCATAATCATTCATCAGGCTATAGGTACCTGTTTTAATTACCGAATCGGCCTCGGCAGCTGCTAAGGCATAGTTTTCCGTTTTTTTAAGCGGCCAGCCTGCCATAGTTAAATACACATCGGCCAGCATAGCTCTTGCCGCCATTTGGTTTGCCCGGCCCGGCTGACCGGGAAACGAAGTTGGCAAAAGACGTTTGGCAATTTTAAGATCATTAACTATTAAACCATACACACTGCTTACATCACTGCGCGCGGGCCTGTCATCTACCGGTATTACTTTATCAATAAGTGGTACCGGACCAAACGTTCTTACAAGGTTGTAATAGCCCCAGGCCCTTAAAAAATATGCCTGGCCAACCGATTGATTTTTTAAAGTTTCGGTTGAGTTAACCTGATTGTAATTGGTAATTACATTATTAGCCTGGTATATGGCTGTCCAGGGGCCGTTCCACTCAGCGTTCATGCTGCTATTGGAGCTGCTACMGTTTAACTGGTCAAACGCCCGCATATCGCCCTTATTTAGTCCGGGATCTGTTGTAAGGTCATCGGCCCCAAAGTATGATGTACTTTTACTGGTAAAGGCATATGCCCCATCTACCGCGTACATGGCATAAATTGAAGTTACCGCAGCGTCAAGATCAGCCTGTGTTTTTAAATAATTCACTGGTGTTAAGTTTCCCTTAGGATCCTCGGTAAGCTTTTTTTGACATCCAAAAAACGATGCCAGTACAATGAATGCTAATGGTATAGAATATCTTGTTTTCATCTTTTTATCTTTTATATAGAAAGCAAATAATTTTATGATTTATAAAGTGGCTCTTAATCCAACGGTATAAGTTTTAGGATTCGGGATAACGCCCGTTTCTAAACCCTGGGTAATGGCATTGGTTGAATTGGAAACTTCGGGATCATAACCAGGGTATTTGGTAATGGTCCAGATGTTTTGCCCGCTTACATAAACCTCCAAACTGCGGATCTTTGCCCGGCTTAAAATGCCTGTTGGAATAGTGTAGGCCAATGAAAGGTTTTTAAGCTTAATGTAACTTGCATTATATACAAAGCGACTGCTGTTTATAAAATTCTGGCTGGTACTGCTAAAAGTTGGATTGTTGGTTTCGTTGGTTGGTGTCCAGATGTTTAAGGCAGTGGTTGAAGTAGCATTACGTGCATCGCCTAAACCGCCAAGGGTATAAGGGATGGTTCCGCTATAGATCTGGTTGCCATGGGTGCCCTGGAACATAAAGCTTAGTGTAAAGTTACCATAGCTCACATCATTGATAAACCCAAAGCTGTATTTAGGCGATCCGTTGCCAATAGGCATCAGGTCGGCACCGGTATATTTATGGTCGCCATCAACATCGGTGTATTTGGCATCGCCTGGTTTCATACCAAATAACGCGGCCTGCGCGGCTTCGCTTGTTTTCCAGGTACCTAAAAACTGGTAGCCGTAAAATTCGCCAAGCGGTCTGCCAACCTTTAATATAGCAACACCAGTTTGTGCTGATCCAATATTGTTTACAACAACATTATCCAAACCGCCCAGATCCACTACCCTGTTTTTGTTAAACGAGATAGTAAAATTAGTGTTCCACCGTACCTTACCCGCTAAAGGAGTTCCGCCTAATGCAAACTCAATTCCTTTATTATCAAGGCTGCCAATATTAACCTGGTATAAACCACCGCCTTGATAATATGGCGCCTGTTTATTGTACAATAAGTTGGAGATCTTTTTGTGATATGCGTCAACAGTAAACGTTAACCGGCCTTTAAGAAACGACATATCCAAACCGGCATCGGTAGTAGTTGTAGTTTCCCATTTGAGCGTATTTGATACCGGGGACCCTAATGGTGTACTTACAGATGGTGTAGAACCATCAAAATAGTATGCAGGTCCGCCGCTGGTATATTGCGGTATGGTTGCGTATGCGCCTACTGCCTGGTTGCCGGTTTTACCCCAGCTGGCACGAAGTTTTAAGTCAGAAAAAACATTCAGTCTTTCGATAAAACTTTCATGTCCCGCGTTCCACCCTACAGCTAATGATGGGAATGTGCTGTACTTTTCGGTTAAATGGGATGAACCGTCAGAACGTATACTGGCAGTTAACAGGTATTTATCTTTATAAGAATAATTAACCCTGCCCATAAATGATTGTAAAGCATCCTGCCAATAGCCGGATGTGGTAAGCTGGGTTTTGCCCAAACCTAAATTGTAATAACCAAGCGCGTATGACGACAGGTTTTTAGCCTGCGCGTTTACATTGGTATTTTGCCGGCTTTGAAACTCGTACAACGCGGTTACCGTTAATGAATGATCGCCCAGCTTTTTCTTATAGGTAAGGAAATCACTTGTTTGGTATGAGCGGTATTTGCTGTTACCAATAGAGGCATAATCGCCGCCAACCTGACCTAAGCCCGTTTCAAGGCCGTACAATGTTTGCGTCATTTGCG
This sequence comes from Mucilaginibacter sp. P4_E8, assembly GCF_056401495.1. NCBI lineage: Bacteria > Pseudomonadati > Bacteroidota > Sphingobacteriia > Sphingobacteriales > Sphingobacteriaceae > Mucilaginibacter > Mucilaginibacter sp. P4_E8. The sequence goes on along the minus strand of NZ_JBFUJG010000007.1, from coordinate 99,268 downwards.
ATTGTGTTTCGTAGGTGTTATTTGATGTAAGGGTCAGATCATCAAGGATGCGATAAGTGAATATACCTGTACCTGTTATGTTTGTAGTACTCACATCAACCTGCTGGTTATTAGCCTGCGCTACCGGGTTAACCTGATTAGAGGCATATTTAGATTTTAAAATATACTTTCCGCTTGCATCCTTAATAGGCGAGGTGGGGTCCCACTGAAATGCCTGAGCAAACGGATCGGTAATATCACCAGAGTAACCAGTATTGCGGCTTTGAGGCAACAGGGTTGTCAGGTTAACCTTAATGTCCATCCTGTCATTTAATTTGATGCCCAGGTTTGCCCTAAGTGTGGATCTTTTATAATACTGATTTAAAATTAAACCGGGCTGATCAAGATGATTAAATGATACCAGGTAGTTAACGTTTTCTGATCCGCCCGAAACATCGGCCTGATAGTTTCTGATCCAGGGCTTTTGTTGAACAGCTTTTTGCCAGTCGGTTCCCGGATTATTTTTAAAATTAGCCAGCTCGGCATCTGTAAACGCGGCCGGATTGCCTGTTGTGGCAAACTGGGCATTTACCGTGCGGGCAAAATCATAAGCATTCATTAAATCAAGCTGTTTTGGTACGCTTGCTTTACTGAACCAGGTACTGATATTCACGACCGGTTTGCCGGTTTTCCCGGTTTTAGTGGTAATAAGCACTACGCCATTTGCACCTCTTGAACCATATATCGCTGTTGCTGATGCATCCTTCAAAATCTCCAGTGACTGGATATCGCCCGGGCTTATTGATTCAATATTACCACCTATGTACCCATCAATAACATACAAAGGGTCATTGGAACCTGTAATAGAGTTTGCCCCCCTGATACGCACGCTTAAACCAGCACCCGGCTGACCGCTGTTACTGGAAACCGTAACACCAGCCGTTGTACCCTGTAAGGCTTGCTCAACCCGTACTAATGGCCTTTTCGCGATCTCTTTAGCGGTTACCGTGCTGGTGGCCCCGGTTACATCCCGCTTTTGCTGTATACCGTAACCAACAGCAACTACTTCGTTTAGTCCGATGGTTTTTTCAACCATGGTTACATCAAGGGTGGTTTGCCCGCTCAGGGTTATTTTTTGATCCTCAAAGCCTACGTAGGTAAATATAAGTGTAGCGCCGGCCGGTGCATCCAGCTTAAATACGCCATTTATATCTGTAAGGGCAACAGTAGTGCTTCCCAGTACTTTTACCGAGACCCCGGCCAGCGGAATGCCTTTATCGTCTTTAACTTTCCCGGTTACCTGGGCTGCAAACCGGACGTTTTTATGCACTTTTAAATGTGTAGTACCTGCATAACCAGTTAATGTTATACAGCATGCTAACAACATAAATAGAAATCTTTTCATGCTTTATTAAATTAGGGTTTATTAAAAATTGGTTCGTTTATAAAACAGGAGTAAAAAAATGAGGAATTATTAATAAATTCTTAATAACAGATTAATGCGCAAATAATTAACAATTAATAAAAACAAGCATTTGACTATCAACACATTGGATAATCACTATGTATAACTTTTGTGCACTAAAACGCGTACTTTATGCATAAACAGGTATGCGTTTTTATCAAAAAAGTGCCGTAATTTTCCTTTATTATTGCTAAAATGAGCGGGTTTAACGCGAAAATGCGCGTTAAAATAACAAATCAGTTAAGGTGGAAATCGAACAAATCATTAATCAGATCTATACCATCCCTGAAACATCGGGATTAAAATTACAGCAGGTAATTGAGGAGATCACTTTGCCCAAAGGGCATATTTTGTTCGAGGCCAACAAAATTGGCAGAAGCGTTTATTTTATAAAAAAGGGTATCGTACGGGCTTACTTATTTCAGCACGATACCGAGGTAACCTTTTGGTTTGGCCGGGAGGGCGATACCATTATCTCCATGAAAAACTATGTGGAAAATAAACCCGGCTACGAGAATATTGAGCTTTTAGAAGATTGCATACTGTACCGCATCAAAAACCGCGACCTTCAAAAGCTGTTTACCCAAGACATACACATTGCCAACTGGGGCCGGAGGTTTGCCGAGACCGAGCTGATAAAAGTGGAGGAAAGACTAATCTCCAGGCAATTCAGTATGGCTGCAGACCGGTATAAGGAATTACTTACCCATAGCCCCGACCTGATCCAGAGGGTACAACTGTTTCATATTGCCTCCTACCTGGGCATTACGCAGGTTAGCCTAAGCCGCATAAGATCAGAAATCAGATAGCGCCATTATTTATCCTATGTTAATTTTTAGGCTGTTTATCCTCGCCACCTTTACAGTCAAATAATTATCATTATGAATTGGATCATATTAATCATCGCAGGTTTATGCGAGGTGGCATTTGCCTCCTGTTTGGGCAAAGCAAAAGATACCACAGGTACCGAAATGTACCTTTGGTATGGCGGTTTTTTGGTGACCATGACGCTCAGCATGGTACTGCTTCTTAAAGCCGCCCAAACTTTACCCATTGGAACAGCTTATGCCGTTTGGACAGGGATAGGCGCCGTGGGTACCGTATTAGTTGGCATCCTGGTGTTTAAAGACCCGGCCAACTTTTGGCGGCTGTTTTTCCTGAGTACTTTGATCGTCTCTATTGTTGGGATCAAGTTTGTTTCTGAATAACTATAAAACAGAACCGGCGATCTGGTATGGCCGCCGGTTCTGTTAAACGTGGTCCGGGATAAGAAATGAGTAGCATATACAACAAAAACCATGTCATTTCGAACGAGGTACGAGGAGAAATCTTATACAATACTTTATTATGAATAACATTGAGTATAAGATTTCTCCTCACCCCACCACTTTACCCGGCACTGTTCGTCGAAATGACATTTTGAGTTTAGTTTCTTACTCTTAACTCCCATTACTGACCATCAGACCTAAAGCCTTATTGATTTATCCTGAACGATTCTGTAGCGGTTATGGTAGAACGTGTACAGGTCATGGCCTGGGTTCCTCCTTCGCTCGAAACGTATTTCCCGTTGTTCCCTCTGAATGAAATGGTTCCGTCTGCATTGAAAACCCAGTCGAACTGCTCCCAGGGACCAATTGCGGTGCGGTTACAGTTAATGGCCTGTGTTCCGTTTTCTGAGGATACATATTTGCTGGAATTTAACAAGGCTACTTTTCCGCTTCCCGCGTTAACAACAGCAAACTGCTCCCATCCCTGTGCTACCGGGCGATTACAGTTCATGGCCTGGGTACCATTTTCAGAACTTACATATTGGTTGTTTGAACCTTTTATGGTAACCGTTTGTCCGAAGGGCACCGTGCCGGTACCACCTACTACCGGCGGGGTTGGCCGGGTGGCTGTTAATGCGATTTGCCCTTTGAGCATTTTACCACCGTCGCCGGTTAAGCGCAGGTAATAATCTGCCGAACATATGGTACCGTCCTCATCCAATGATAAAAAGTTGGAGCCTGCCGGAACAAATGAGGAGTTTTCAGTGGTTTTAGCGATCTGGTTCCCCTCGTTGTATTCATCAAACATAGAGATATACAAACCCTGGGCACCTCCCCTGATCAGGTTATAAAACTGGGTCCACATCAGGTCGCCATGCGCCCGTTGATGTAACTGCAGGTCACCTGGCAACACACAAGGCTGGTAGTCGATACCATTGGCATTACAATAGGTCTGGTCGCCGGCCTGATGATCGTTATAGAAGTTATTAGCTTCAGTTACATTACTTATTTTACCGATCATCCATGGCGATATCATATTCAGCGCAGTAGCAGTTGGTAAAAAGTTGGGCTGTATATCAGTCGCATTGGTATCGCGCCATGAGGCCGGTACCCCACCTATCACATAACAACCCTGGGCTTTAAACCAATTGATCACATCTAAACAAACAGCCGAAGAAAATGGATGGTTAGCATCATTAAAACCCAGTCCCCAGATACATACTACCGGTTTCCCATTTTGTTTGGCATAGGCTGATGATGAGGTATATGCCGACATTTTATTAGTCCAATCAGTTTTGATCTCCGATTGCATATTCGTCCACCCGGTTATATCATACATGATATAAAATTTACGACCAGTAGCCTCGGCCGCAGTTTTTACCTTAGCGGTTATCGCGTCGCGCACCGGGCCTTCCCCACCAGTAGGATTAAAGCGTTGCAGGGCGGCACAATCTATATTGTTTTGCTGCATCCACTGAAACTGTACGTTTACGGTTTGGTCATTAAAAGATGAGAATAATTTTGCCGGACTTCCATTATTTAAATTAGCAAAACCTGTTTGATACGAACTGGTATACTCACGCATATCAGGCCATGATTTGATGCCTATATTATTTGTTGATGGGGCCTGGCCTGCATTCGGCGCCCAATGCCACCAGATGTTAATTGGCGAACCATCGCCTATGGCGGCAAACCAGCCCTGGTAGCCCACGGTTACCTTCCCTACCACATCACCCACCGGCGATGCAAATGTTTGTTTGTTTTTTCCATCGGGGGCTATTGATGAATTGCTTTTAAGATCTTTTTTTGAACAGCTGCTTATTATGGCAAATACGGCTAATAAAAATATAGCTTTAATACTTTTCAGATTCATAATTTAAATGTTTAATAATTGGTTTGATGTTGGTTAATACTCCGGAATAGACGCATTTAACCCTAAGGGGGTACAAAAACATAAATTTTCATAGTTAATAGTTAAATAAAACCTAAAGCTTTTTTGAGGACAAAGCTTCTCAGTTACAATTGGTTATTAACTATAAATTAAGCGCGTTGCTATTAAAAAAAACTTAATAATTGCTTAATGGATAAGTATTATTCAATTTATAATTAATCAGCAAGCTGATTTTTAAGCTTATTAAAAAAATTTAATATGTTATTGTAATAATATAGGAGATAACATAATACCGATAGATTCAGCGCCGACTGATGGCTCAATTACTTAACAATCAGACATTTTTGGTTTACGTGGATAAAATTTAAAATTGCCACCAGCACAAATAAAAGATTTGAAAACAGATTTGGTAATGTCCAAAAATAGATGGAAATTGCTCAAAAGGTTGTGCATAAAGAAACACTTAACTGGCGTTAAATATTCTTTTAAAAAGAATGATTGTCAATATAATACACAACTTTTTCTTCCATTTTTATATCAATTTTTAATCGTACAACACATTTTAAATATGAAAAAAGTAACGGGCCTTGGCGGCGTATTTTTTAAATGCAATGATCCGAAAGGTATGAACGAGTGGTACGCCAAAAATCTTGGATTGGCTACCAGTGAATACGGAACAACGTTTGAGTGGCGGCAGGACGATGATCCGTCAAAAAAAGGATCCACATCCTGGTGCACGTTTCCGCAGGATACCAAATATTTCAATCCGTCGGCAAAGCCTTTTATGATCAATTACCGGGTAGAAAACCTCCTTGCGCTGGTTGACGAGCTAAAAAAGGATAATGTGACCATTGTTGATGAGATTGCAGAATATGAATATGGCAAATTCGTCCATGTGCTTGATCCGGAAGGGAACATTATTGAGCTTTGGGAACCAACAGATGATTCGGATCAGGATAACGTAGCAGGGTAACCCGTAGGTAATATATTTTCCGGGTCGGCTTTTTAATCGCACAACGCTTTAAATAATTAAATAAGTCATGCCGAATTTATTTCGGCATCTCACTTGCAAAGCCGCTTTTTTGAACCTGCTGATGGGCGCTGAAACAAGTTACCCATGACTTGTTTGTTTTCATCAACAGCAAACCCCATCGGGGTATCGTGTTTATAGGATAATAATATCTGAGCATTAGCTCCATAGGAGCTTCCTGATCAAGTGTCAATAACATTAAAGGAAGCTCCTATGGAGCTGATATTTACTCAATATTTCTATTAACACGATGCCCCGATGGGGCGTGGATAAGCCTTTGCCCACTATGCTTCGACAGACAGCATGACGTATTTGTTTTTAGTTCCCCTCTTGAGAGGGGGCGCGTAGGAATCGAGGGTAGCAGGGGTGTGTTTATACGTGCGATGAAAAGCCCCCTCCACCCCTCTCAAGAGGGGAATAGCTCATCAAAAGACAGTCGAGTTATTTGGTAGATAAAATTCCCTCCTTGGGGAGGGGCGCGATGGTTTGTGTAATGGCAGGGAGGGGTTTATTCGTGATGTGGGTCGCATAAACCCCTCCCTACACCCTCCCGTCGGGAGGGAATCGCACAGGCCAACATTTTAAAATTTAATCTTATCAAACTTTGCGGAGAAATAGCACCACCCACAGTTAACTCACCCGGTCTACGCTTCACCGGACCACCCGCTCTCCAGCTTCGCCGCAAAGAGGGTAAAGGAAAAAAATGTTGTCACCCCTCTTTACGCTCCGCGTAAAGAGGGGTGACAAGCGCAGCGATGTCGGGGTGAGTCGATATTTACCTCCATCCGCCGCCCAGGGCGCGGTACAGGTTCACAATGGCCTGTAACTCCTGCAGCCTGTCGTTAACGCCGCTTAACTGGGCCGCTAACAGATTTTGTTCGGAGGTTAATACATCGGTATAATTGGTTGCCGAACTGTACCTTAATAGTTCCTGTGTAAAGTCAACAGATTTTTGCAGCGCTATGATCTGTTTGCTGCGGGCATCTTCTTTTTCAATGGCTGTTTGATGGGCATATAAGGCATTGGAAACCTCCTGCCCTGCCACCAGCAAGGTTTTTTGAAAACTATTCAGGGCTTCCTGCTGCTGTGCCTGCGCGGTACGCAAACGGGCCTTGTTTATCCCCTGGTTAAAAATGGGTTGGGTTAAACCCGCCGCTGCATTATAAAATATAGATTTATTAAAAAAGTCCTTTAAACTTAAAGTGGATAATCCGCCGGAAGCGGTTATTGTAAACGAAGGATAAAAGTAAGTGCGGGCCAGGTTGGTATTTTCAAACGCCGCCCTGAAAGCATATTCACTTTGCTGCACATCCGGGCGGTTGGTAAGCAACTGGGTTGGTATGCCAGCCTGCAGTTCATTCACCATTTTCTGATCGGCCAGGTTGCTGCGGCTAACGGGGCCTGGTGGACGTGAAAGCAGAATATCCAGCGCGTTTTCTGTTTCGCGGATGCTGCGTTTAATATCAGGAATGGTTACCTCGGCAGCATAGCGGTTAGCCTCGCTTTGTACTACGGCAGCGCCATTTACCACCGCGCCTTCTTTAAGCTTCTTCATGGTTTCCACATCCGTGATCCTGTTTTTCAGGGTTTGCTGGGTTATTTCCAGTTGCTTGTCTAAAGCCAGCAGCGAGAAGTAATTATTGGCAATATCCGCTATCAGCTGGGTTTGTACAGCTCTTTTGGCGGCATCGTTTTGTAAAAAGCCGGCAAGGGCCGCCCTTTTAGTGCTGCTCAGTTTACCCCATACATCAGCTTCCCATGAGGTGCTTAAACCAGCCTGGTAGGTAGTGGTAAGCGTGTTAATATTGATGCCCGGAGGGAAATTTAACCCTGCCTGTGATTGTTTTGACCGCGACACACTTGCATTACCGCTTAAGCTCGGCAAAAAGGTTGCTTTACTTTGTTGTAATGCTGCCTGTGCCTCCAGTATTTTTTGCACAGCGGTTTTCAGATCAAGGTTGTTATTCAGACCTTCCTGTATCAGCGATTTTAAAGTGGTATCTGCAAACAGGTTTTGCCAGGGCATGGAAGCAAGCGTTGCGGTATCTGTTGACTGCTGGTCACGATAAAGACCATTGGTATTTACATCGGGCCGCTTATAGCTTTTGGTTATTCTGCAGGATAGCAACGCCCCCGAAAGCAAGGCAAATAAAAATATATATTTTAAACAATCTCTGTTCATAATTGATCTTTTTAACTGATGAATTAATGAGCACCTTTTACTTCCATCGTGTCATCCTCATCATCTTCTTCGTCATGTTTTCGCTTCCCGCTTACTTTTTCCTGCAGGTGCTGGAAAATAATAAACAATATAGGGATCACAAACACCCCGAACACCGTTCCTACAAACATGCCCCCTACCGCGCCTGTACCAATGGAGCGGTTGCCATTTGCTCCGGCCCCGCTCGAAACCATGAGCGGCATAATACCAAATATAAAGGCAAAGGAGGTCATCAGGATAGGACGTAAACGGGCCTCGGCGCCCGCGATGGCCGCGGGTATCAGGTCCATCCCCGCCCTGCGTCTTTCCAAAGCAAACTCCACGATCAGGATAGCGTTTTTGGCCAGCAAACCGATGAGCATAATGAGCGAGATCTGTAAGTAAATATTACTGCCGATACCGAAGATCTTGGCAAACAGGTAAGTACCCGCTAAACCTACCGGTAACGAAAACAACACCGCGAACGGAAGGATATAACTCTCGTACTGCGCGCTTAACAGAAAGTAAACAAACACCAAACAAAGTAAAAATATGTAGGCAGATTGTGTACCGCTTGACAGTTCCTCGCGGGTTAAACCAGAGAATTCATAGCCATAGCCCGCGGGCAGGCTTTGCAAGGCAACCTCTTTGATAGCCTGGATAGCATCGCCTGAACTATAACCAGGATTAGGCTGACCGGAAACTGAAATGGCAGTAAATAAGTTAAAGCGGGATATAGACTCGGGGCCAAACACCCTTTTCAAAGAAATAAACGACGAGATTGGGGCCATGGTACCGGCGCTGTTCCGCACAAATATTTTGCTTAAGCCGGTTTCATTGGCCCGGTAATCATAATCGGCCTGCACCATTACACGGTATTGTTTACCAAACTGGTTAAAGTTTGATGCATATAAACCACCATAATAACCCTGTAAAGTATTCAACACCGAATTTACAGTTACGCCTGCCTCCTTACATTTAGCCACATTGATATCAACCTGAAACTGCGGAAAGTTGGGATTGAATGATGAGTTAAGATTTTGAATTTCCTTGCGCTTTCCAAGTGCCGCGATAAAATCGTTACTTACCTTAAATAATTCATTTACCGTGTGGCCGCCTTTATCCTGCAGCTGAAACTCAAAACCATCGCTATTACCAAAACCCTGTAACGTAGGCGGCGAAAAATAAAACACAGTAGCTTCCCTTAATCCACTGGTTTTGCCATAAAGCTCACCGATGATACTCTCCTGGCTATCTTTTTTATCTTTACGGTGCTCCCATGTTTTCAGCTTCATGATCACCATGGCATACGCGCTACCTGATCCCGCTATAAAGTTAAAGCCCACCAGTTTAAGCGTATTTTCTACAGCTGGAAAAGTGTGACCAATGCTATCAATCTTGTTGGCAACCGCATCTGTACGTTCCATTGACGATGCCGGGGGCAGGCTTATAGCGGCAAATACAACCCCCTGATCTTCATTAGGTACAAAGCTCGATGGAGTGGTTTTTATGAGATAAATAAGCGTGGCGGCAAACACTGCTATTACGGCAATGGCTATCCATTTTTTATGCGCCAGGAAATTTACCGACTTTTTATACTTACCACTTACCGCCTCAAAAGCAGTATTAAACACTACGTAAAAATGATTTATAAACCCATGTTTAGGGGTTCCTTTTTTGTGAGGCTTTAAAAACAAGGCACATAATGCCGGACTAAGCGTTAACGCGTTCACCGCCGAAAGCAAAATAGCTACAGCCAGTGTAATACCAAACTGTTTATAAAACACCCCGGTTGAGCCAGATATGAACGTTACCGGTAAAAACACCGCCGACATTACCAGCGTGATGGAAACAATAGCGCCAGATATTTCGCTCATGGCATCAATGGAAGCTTTACGTGCCGATTTATAGCCCATATCCAGCTTGGCATGCACAGCCTCCACCACCACAATGGCATCATCAACCACAATACCTATAGCCAGTACCAGCGCGAAGAGCGTAAGCAAATTAATAGTGAAACCAAACAGGTTGAGGAAGAAGAAAGTACCCACAATAGCCACCGGTACAGCAATGGCCGGGATCAGGGTCGACCTAAAATCCTGCAGGAAAACAAACACTACGATAAACACCAATATAAATGCCTCGATCAGGGTGCTGATCACCTTTTCGATAGAGGCATCCAAAAGCTCATTGGCATCAACCAGGTAAGTGATCTTCATCCCTTTTGGGAAGGTTTCTGACGCCGCATCCAGGATCTTTTTTGTTTCATTGATCACATTACGTGCATTTGAACCCGCCGTTTGACTGATAGCCACACCTACCGAAGGTAAACTGTTGGTAATAATGTGAAAAGAATAATCCAGCGAACCTAATTCAACCCTTGCCACATCACTTAAACGCAGCAATTGCCCGTTACCTACCGATTTAATGATCATGTTGCCAAACTCGGCCGCCGTTTGAAGCCGGCCCTTGTACCTGATCACATATTGAAAGGACTGGTTACTGTTTTCTCCAAATTTACCCGGGGCTGCTTCAATGTTCTGTTCATTCAATACGTCGGTAATATCGTCAGGGATCAAGCCATAGCGCGACATTACATCGGGCTTTAGCCAGATCCGCATGGAATAATCTCTTGATCCAAAAACCTGCGCATCGCCCACACCTGTAACGCGCTGTATTTGCGGTACCAGGTTTATCTTGGCATAATTTTGCAGAAATGTTTCGTCGTAAGTTTTGTTTTCGCTGTATAACGAAAATATGATGAGGTTACTGCTTTGACTTTTGGCTACCGTAACCCCAGATTGCGTTACCACCAGGGGCAGCAAACTGGTTGCCCGCGATACCCGATTCTGAACGTTTACCGCGGCCAGATCGGGGTTGGTACCTACTTTAAAATAAACGGTGATAGATGCCGAGCCGTCATTACTGGCAGAGGAGGTCATATAGGTCATGTTCTCCACACCGTTGATCTGTTCCTCCATGGGAATGATCACGCTTTTAAGCACAACATCGGCATTGGCGCCGTTATAAAAGGCCGATACCTGCACCGTTGGCGGCGCTATATCCGGGTATTGTGATACGGGCAGGTTAATGAGCCCCAATATGCCCAGTATCAGCAACAAAACCGAAATAACAGTTGATAGTACCGGGCGTTCTATAAATTTTTTAAGCATAATATTGCTTTTGCAGGATTGATAAATTAAAAATGAGCTATTTAAGGTTACCGTAAACAGATGCAGCGCTAACCTCGGTAGGTTTAATAGTTGTACTGTCTCTTAAATTATTGGAGCTTTCCAACACTATTTTATCGCCGGCATGCAGGCCTTCAGTTACTACATAAAACTGACCGGCGGTGTTATCCATTACCTTAATAGCTACGTTTTTTATTTTATTTTTACTGTCAACCACGTACACAAACCGTTTGTCCTGCAGTTCATAAGTAGCACTTTGCGGAACCAGCAATCCTGATTTGATGGTATTTGGTATTCTTACTGTCGCGCTGCTTCCGCTGCGGATAAGCCCTCTTGGATTGATAAACCCGGCCCTGACATTGGCCGCCCCGGTGGCTGTATTAATTAACCCGTTCACCGTTTCAACACGGCCGCTATATTCATAAGTTGTGCCATCGGGCAGTATAAGCGACACGTTAGGCAGCTTGCTTAATTTCGATTTAAAAGTGGTTGCGCCCGTACTATCCTTACTAAAATCAAGCAGTTGCTTCTCATTTAAGGCAAAGTAGGCGTAAATATTGGAGGTATTGTAAACTGTTGTTAAAGGATCAGTAGTGGTGCCGGTCACCAAACTACCCAGTTTATATGGCAACGCACCAATAACACCATTTACCGGACTTGTTATAGTAGTATAACCCAGGTTAACTTTGGCATTTACCAGGCTTGCTTTAGCCTGCGCCAAAGCCGCCGCTTTTGATTGCTGCGTGTATTGGGCCGATTCCAGTTCATAATGGCTGATGATATCTTTTTCGACCAGGGGCTTTACTTTGTTCACCTGCATGTTGGCCAGGCTCAGATCGGCCTCGGCGGTTTTAATACCGGCCTCGGCGGTACGAACTTCCTGTTCATACTGCGGCGCGTTTATTTTAAAAAGTAACTGCCCCTTGGCTACAATGGAGCCTTCATCAACAAATATTTTTTCTACATAACCATCAACCTTGGGCCTGATCTCAATATTTTGCTGGCCCTGTATACTTGCCGGATAATCAACGTTTAAAGTGGCAGGGCGTGGTTGCAATGTGAGCACTTTATAATCCAATACTTTTTCGGCCTGGCCATTAGCCGCCTGCGATTTATTATCGCCACAGGAAGCCAGCGCAGCTATTGATAAAATAGCGACAGAAAGCAGAATCAGGTTTTTAGGCAAAAGTATGTTATTGTTTTTGCAGGATATTTTTAAGGACATCATAGGTAAAATAATCGTGAAAAATATAGGGCATAGCACTACAAGCCGCTAAATACGGAATAAATTTTTAGTTAGACAGTTAAAAGTTGTTAATGTTACAGCCTATTTTTCAACGATATGGCCGATAAATGCGAGGCAATATGCATAAAAATAATTAAACAGACTTTACTTTTAGCCACCCGGTTATACTCATCCGGGGTTTGTTGGTACATAATACTTCATGTTCCATTTCGCTGCTTTTAAAAAAAACACTTTTTCTGTTTTCGGGCGATATATTTTGCAGCCCATTACTATGATGGATACATAATTCGCCACCATCGGCAGCTAACCAGCCGGGGTTTAAGTAAATGATCATGGAATACTTACGGTCGCCATTGTTCCTGAACTGATCAAGGTGCTTTTTGTAGAAACTGCCCGTATCATACATGGTATAATGAAATTCATAACCGGTAATGCCGGTATAACAGGTACTGTTTAAATGACTTACAAAGCTATCCATCAAATTAAAGAAATCATTTTCATGCGGATCGTTGTGCTTGCGGTCGAGCCAGTAAATGCTGTCGCCCCTTACTAATTTATTGTGTACCACCAATGTATCATTGCCTGTTCCCGCAGCCAGGAGCAGTTTTTGGTTATACAAGGCAAGCAGGTTTCCCTTCAGATCGGCAGCGAGAGCCGAGCTTAAAAAGTGGTTGGCTATGCCTACATTATTATCAATAAAGCTATCGATGAGTTCATTAAATATCTTTTGCAATTAGCTATAGTTTAGCAGCACGGTGAGTAGTATTTGGTGAAGATACCTTTAATTTATGGTTGATCTGCGAGAAGATATTTGAAAGCACCTTTAAGATTGCCGAAATGGGGAATATGACTTACGCATTAATTAAAAACGACATTATTTTTTGGTTCAGGTCCTGCGAGTCAAAAGGTTTGGCTATAAAATCATTCATGCCATAATCAATACATTTTTCCATTACCTCTCTGGTGGCATGAGCCGTTATAGCAATAATGGGAATGTTACTCTTTTCATCGCCACTATTCCTGATGGCTGCTGTGGCTTCATATCCGTTTAACTCCGGCATATCCAGATCCATCAGTATAATATCATAATTATTTTTGCTCAGCATTTCAAGCGCTATTTTGCCATTATCGGCTACATGCACCTGGTAGCCGCGTTTTTCTAAAACTTTAATAATGAGCAGCTGGTTCAGGTGGTTATCCTCAGCAACCAAAATACTGGCGCTTTTTCTTTCTTCTTTTAGGTGGAAACTACTATCAATATCGGTAAGCTGGTATTGACCCTCCAATATAGGCCCGTGTTTATAGAAAGGCAATAAGAACCTAAAGTCTGATCCTTCGGGAGTGCTTGATTTTATAAATATATCCCCGCCATGCAGGTCGACCAGGTTTTTAGCCATGCTGAGCCCCAACCCTATGCCGCCCAGTTCATGATTTTGCCTTAACTGATCAAGGCTTTCAAATATTTTACCATGTTTTTCAACAGGGACACCAATACCTGTATCCTGAATACTAAACCCTATCCATATAATATCCAGCGTGTCGTCAATAATATATGCCTCCACAAAAACAGAACCTACCGGCGTATATTTTACAGCGTTTGAGATCAGGTTTAATAAAATGTGGCTCAAACGCACCTCGTCCCCAAAAACCATTTTCGGAACATTAGTATCAATACGATGGCTTATTTGTAACGTTTTTTTGTTCACCTCCGGCTTTAACATGGATATGGCATTGTAAACAATATCGTGAATGTTGATGGGCTTTCTTTCCAGCTGTACGTTGCCGGCTTCTATTTTTGAAAGATCAAGGATGTTATTTAGCAAACCTTTCAAAAACTCGCCCGATTTTATAATAGCCCTGATATATTCACTCTGCTCATTATTCATTTCTGATTCTTCAAGCAGCCCGGCAAACCCAACAATGGCGTTCATGGGCGTTAAAATTTCATGGCTCATATTGGCAATAAAAACCTGTTTAATTTTTTCGGATGCCTCCGCCCTATCATTTTGTCTTCTCTCTTTTACCTGCGCATCTTTTAAAGCAGAGATGGTGTGCTCCAATTTATTGGTCATTTGGTTAAAGGCCATTGCCAAAACCCCTATCTCATCGCGCGAGTACACCTTTACGCGGGTATTAAATAATTCTTTCGATACCATTTCGGCCCCGATGATGATCTCTTTTAACCCCCTTTGAATACCCTGACTTATAGAAATGGCAATAAGTATTCCGATGGACTCAACGGTAATGGCAAGCATGATCAATATGTCAAGTACAAGATTTTCAAACCAGCGTGACCCTTCACCCAAACTATAGGAAAAACCATCCTCCATCGGTGTGATCTGGGCATCAATACTTTCCATATATTGCAGAAAGTGGCTGGTCTCTACCGGTGTTATTTTTCCTAAAATTACCTTACTGTGCAGTTGCTTGCTAACGGGGATCAGCTTCAGCATTATCCCCTCGGCTTTTTTCCAATAAAATATGGTTTGTTTTAAATATTTTATCTCGCTAAACCGAAGCATTAGTTTGATCATGCCATCAATATCATCAGGATGGTTACGGCCGGCCAAAAAACCTTTGCGGGCCATTTCATAATTGGGCGGCATTTTTTCAAGGGCGGTTCTTGCCGCGCCATCACCTAAAGGCACCTTTAAAAATTCCCGAAATTCCTGGTAGTCTTTTTCATCATGCGAGTAAGCATAGATACGCAAATGCGACAAGGCGTCCCTTTGCGCTTTTGACCAAAGTCCCTCGCCCCCAACATAGGAACGTACTGCAGAAAGTGTTTTTATGGCAAAACTAAGGGTGAATAATTCTACTATGATCAAAAAAGCCATTATACCAATGGTAAAGTATAACTTTCTTGCAATTGGAATGTCCTTAAACCATTTTACTAAAAAAAACGACTGCATTTTGCGGCTCAATATGTAAGTTTTTCAACCTTTAAAAATAATTCAAACCGCAGTGGTATTTCCGTTCATAAATTGATATAAAGTTCAATTTATTCACAACAGCATTCATTTGTTTTTATTGTTCAGTTTATAATAATAGAAAATACACAAAAAAAGGCCGCCCGCAGGCAGCCTTTTTTAATAACTATGTACTATTGCAATTATACTAAAACTAAATTAATGAAATACTGCTACAGCCGGAAAATAGTAACCGGTAAAGGCAATGTCATTTATTTGCGCTCCGGTTGCCGCGTTATAAAAAACAAGGTCGTTAAAGCTAAAGTTTGTAGTGAAGCCCGAGTGAACCGTATTAATGATCAATTGATTATGAATGCCATCATAACCCACTCCTGAACCGTATAACTCCCTGCCTGCAGGTACAGTTACAAACGGTGTTGTGAACGATGCACTGTTTGTTGCAGTATACTTATAAACCTGTGTACCGCCAGAGAACGTTGCGTTGCGGGCAATAAAAACTGCGTTTTCGGTAGTTGAAGCTGTTATGGAGCCTGGGTGCCACGCAGCCCATGAACCGTAGATAGAGAAAGGAACAGTTATCGTTTGTACTGCTAAAGTAGCCGGATCAATGCGAATAAGCTGAGTACCACCGGCGGCCCATACTGCGCCATCGGGCGTATGGGTAAATGCACACAGCATACCGGTGATGGTTTTAACAACCGCGTTGGTCGACGCGTTAAGCACTACAACCCCGTTTGATTGCGACAGCACAAATACATAATTGCCGGCCTTTATCATATCGCCAACCTGGCCGGTAACACCGCTTAGTTTTGTACCCAAGGCCAGCGTACTTAAATTAATTGGATAAATACCTGAACCGGTGCTCAGCAAGCCTTTTGTGGCATCAATACCTACAAACGCCCTAAAATCATTAGTGCTTTTGGCGGCAATGCGGGCAATTTCTTTTAAAGTATGTGAATCGGCTACTACAAAAGGGCCACCAACTTTACTCACCAGGTATAATCTGTCGTTAAAAATGGTGCCGTACTCCAGGGTACTGCTTGTGGGGTTAAGGTTTTTACCGGGATTTTCTTTAGTAAAAAGGCTATCAGAAATAACGCCTGTTCCAAAGTCATAAAAGCTTACGGTGCCGGTTCCGTGTCCGTACCAGCCTTCATTTATCAGGAAAAAGCCGTTGTCATATTTACCTACGGCCTGTACTTTAAGTGTTTTTCCCGTTGCCGAACTTACATCCGGCATAGGATTGACAGCATCCTTTTTACAGGAGCTCACCATGCCCATAAGCAGTACCGGAAAAGCATAAGGCAACAATTTCATAATGGTAGATTTTTTCGTGTTCATTTTTTTTAAGTTTTAAGATTATTGTTCAGATTATTTATGGTTTATTGATCGTCTAATTTCACAATGCTCAAATCGGCCACACCTGTAACCTCGGTCGATTGTTCGCCCAGCCAGCCCATGTCATACAGTACACCGGTTTGTATTTTGATAAAATCAACCCCCTTTAACTTTACGCTTACACCGTTTTTGTCAATAGCGTTAGAGATATCAACCTTATCGCCGCCTGAGGTGTTATCGGCATAACCAAAATCAAAAGAGCGGCTAATGATGTAGTCGGGATTACTGTCATCAATATTTGTGGATGGTAATAATGAGCCCTTAAGTGTGTAAGTACTCCCGGTAACCCATTTGGGGAAATATGGCTGCGTGTTGTATATGTTTCTTTTTATATAACCTCTGTTACCGTGATTATCTCTCCAGGGCACATCGCTGGTATCATTTTTAGGACGGGTATAAGTTACTGTGTAGTTACGCACGTAACCCTCCTGATTATACTTACTGCCTCTTAGCTCGTACCAGGTATCATCGGGTTTGCCATTACCGTTTTTATCATCCATAACCCATATTATCCCAGGCTCGGCAAAAAGATTGAAGGCATTACCAAACACGATAATATCGGGCTTGTTGTAGCCATTTAAAACCGTATGATCAAAACCATACACCACATAGCCACCCCAGGCTCCAAGTGTTAACAGGTTATCTTTCCCTTTTAAAATGGTTTTTGCTACTTCGGCGGTTCCAAAACCGGTGTTAATAAACTGGCCGGGGGCTGGTGTGTACTCAAAAAACTGGGTTACATAAGGGTTACTGCTTGCTGTTAACGGCCGTATAGGTGCTGTTGGGGTAACGGGAGTTACCGGTTTTTCTGGTTTTACAGGATCAGCCGCATCCTGATCTTTTTTACATGATGCCAGCATGGCGAGGCTAAGCAAAACCGCCATTGATAGCGTTTTGCTGTAGTTTAGGTTTGTTTTTATCATTTTATTAGTTTCTATTTTTATATAAAGTGTTTAATAAGCAAATGCAAAATGCGCGGGGATATCGCCCGCTGTTACCGACCATTTTTTCTTCCCGTTAACATCAAAGCAGTATAGCGTTCCGGGGGTTACATAATCTTTGGCATCGGTAACCAATACCTCTTTTGTAATAGGATTTACGGCGATACCATAGGGTACTTTGATCTGTGTTTCGGTTCCGTCGGTAATAAATTTGCGGTTAATAACGGTTTCGTCCTTCACGTTAAGCATGGAGTAGGTTGTTACATTTCCACCGGTTATATAGCTAAATTCATAACTATACATGTAGGCTATGTCATCATCTATCCACAGGTTGCTCACACCAAAATCAAATTCCTTTTTAACCTGGTCGGTTTTTGTATCGATCACAAACAGTTTGGATGGGATCTTATAATAATCGCCCCTTGAGGTTACATAGATATCGCCATACTTGTCGGCTTTTACACGGTCAAGGTTAATGGCTACGTCTATGCGTTTCAGTTCGGTAAATGTGGCCAGATCAACCACCGAAACGGTACGTTCATAATTCGGGGGACTGTATCCGCCCGAGTTGGCTACGTACAACTTTTCGCCCACTATAGCCATTTCTTCGGGCTGCCGGCCAACGGTAACTTTACGGGTGATCTGTAAACTCGCGGTATCAATTTCATCAACCGCGCCATTTGGGGCATTGGGGTCGCCCACTTTACCCAGATAGGCGCTCACATAAGCTTTACCATTATGGAAAGTAACGTAACGGCAATTAGCTATGGTGATAACTGATATACGCTTACCTGTACGCGCATTCAGGATCTCTACTTTGTTTGATACATTAACCACCACGTAAACTTTTGAGCCATATATGCCAATATCATTGCCCACATCGCCCAAACCTTTGGTTACCTCGGGGTTGGTTTGGTTATAGATATTCCGGCGGTACTCGCCCGTAGTATAATCCAGGTAATCAAGCGAAGCTTTATTCATGTTCATATTACCCTCGTTAAGCAGGTAAAAACCTTTTACCACACTTGCAGGATCAGCAGGCAGCAGTGTTTTAACCTCTTCAGGTATTGGTTGGGATGCCTTGCGGCATGAGCTGTAAATCAGGATCAGGCATCCCAACAACAAGCATTTGATAATATAATTTATGTTTTTCATAGGTTTAAAAAGTTGAACTTATAGTGAACCGGTAATTGCGCCCCGGCAACGGGAAATTGTATACTACATCATAGTACTGGTTAAGCAGGTTATTTACCTCGGCGGTAAGTTTTAGCCTATGCTTGTTGTACCTGGTTGTATAGGTAAGCCCTGCATCATGAGTGTACCAGGGCGGCATGTAGTTTGCCAGTTCATTAGCTTTTTGATTATACCTTTCGCCAGTATATATATAACTGTAGGTAAATGTCAGCTTGCGCCATTCGGCCGCTATCAACACAGAGCCGCTGTTAACCGGGGTATATGGGATCTGTTGATTATAGTTAAAATCGTTTTTATCGGTTACATCTACAGCCTTTTGGTAAGTGTAGGCGATGCCCGTATTAACAAATACATCATGTAATATTTGCCAGGTTGCCTGCGCGTTAATGTCTATTCCTTTAATATGAACCTTGCCTAAATTAATAATCGACCATCTGCCCAGGTCAGCACCCGGAACAGCTACGATCTTGTCCCTCACCTGGTTGTAATAAGCATCAGCCTGCAGCGCAAAATATACCAGCGTTTGCTGGTGCAGGGTTTTATTATAGGTAAACCCTACATCATACTGTTTATTAAATTCGGGCTTTACTGCGGCGTAGCCTACAAAAGTGTAGTACAGATCATTAAAGGTTGGCAGCCTGAAAATACTTTTATAAAACCCGCGTATCCTGAAGTCGGGGTTTTCAGTTGGTTGCCAGGAAAGCAGCAGCGCGGGTGTATATTCCTTCTTTTTGTCAGAATTACTTTCTATCGAAACCTTATCGTTAACAAAGGTGCCCAGTAAATTTACCTGCACATTAAGGCGTTTAAAATGCAGCTCAGAAGCCAGCGCGGTTAGCAGGGTATTGCGTACCGGAGGTGCAAAACCATATTTGGCCGAGTCATTTTCTGTGATGTGCAGCGTATTCCACTGGTAATCGGCAGCTAAGGCAACATCCCAGAATTTGTTGATCCGCAATTTGTTGGCAACAGAAAAGTAGAGCTCGTTCTCATAATATCGATCATTGAGCAAACCCGTGGTAGTAGTAATATCAGGGTTTACGTAATGGCTGTAGGTATTGGCATACTTGCCACTTAGCATTAAGCTATACCGATCACTGAATTTTTTATTGTATGACGACTGAACAAACACATCCCTGTCCCACAGCCGCTCATGCGAATCAAATTTGTTGGATACTATGGCAGCGGGCAATCCGCGTTCTGAGTTGTATAAATATCCCTTAACCGCCCATTTGCTGCTGTCTTTGAGCTTGCCATTTAAACCGGCCTCTACGCGTTGCGCGTCGATATCTCCGTTTTGCCTTACCGCGGTTGTATCATAAACCCCATTAGTGTACCTGAACTTATAGCGCCCGTTGGCATGCACAAGCTCTGTACTAAAGGTGCTGTAAACATTATCGCTCAGCTTATATTGCCAAAAGAACGAAGGATTTAACAGTCCGGATGAACCTGTTTTAAAACTGACTTTCCCGGTTGAGCTGCTGCCGGGCTCAAACCGGGGTTGCCTGGAAGTAAGGTAAATGGCACTTCCCGCCGAAAAACCTTTTGCCGATTGAAATATGGTGCCTTTTTGTGCATTATATAAAGCTATCTCTTCAATATTGTCAAGCGAGAACTTGCCAAGATCAACCTGCCCGTTCTGCGAGTTCCCAAACTCAACCCCATCATAAAAAACGGCTACGTGGTTACTGCCCAGACTACGCACGTTAATGGTTTTAAGGCCACCAATACCACCGTAATCTTTTAATTGTACCCCCGAAAAAAAGCGGATAGCATCGGCTACAGAAAAGCTGTTTAGTTTTTCTAACTCGGCGCCTTTTAATACCTGTAGCGGCGTGGCCGATGTATTGCGCGATGAGATCCTGCCTGCACGCACAGAAACCTCTTTAAGATGATGGTTTCTTAAAGTATCTTTTGATGATGAGCGGATGGTATCGGCATTTTGCGCCATTAAATTGCCGCAAAGTGAGCCTTGTATTGCTACAAGGCAAGCCGACACCAATAGAAGGCACAAATATTTGTACAGGCGTTGCAATATTTTCTGTTCGTAAAAAAATTAAACAAACAGCAAACAGGGTATAACAAATGGAAATACAACACACGTGAGGTATCCTCATTCCAGCTTCAATCCCCGAAAGCTATGAATACTTATAATGCAATGGCAGGTCTTCTGACTTACTCCCTGCTTATCCGGCCTTCCCATCCGCCCAAGGCGAACAGTGGCTAAAGAATGGATAGCGGTTAACGGAGCTTACAGCTGCGGGACAGTTCCGGAATTACACCGAATTCCCTTTTAATCCCTAAACAAATAAATGCTCAGGGAACCAAAAGCGACGCAAATATAGAATAAAAAATATGGGTAAATTTATTTATATATCCCCAAATGTGGGGAGGAAGAAAAGTAAAGTAAAGGCCTCGAACAGTACAAGAATTTCTCCACAGTTAGGAGCGTTTGGGTTCATTCCCCTTCAGAGTAATAGCCCATGATAAAACAGGATTAAATTTTAAAGTGTTGGCCTGTGCGATTCCCTCCCGACGGGAGGGTGTAGGGAGGGGTTTATGCGACCTACATCACGAATAAACCCCTCCCTGCCATTACACAAACCACCGCGCCCCTCCCCAAGGAGGGAATCTRATCTACCAAATAACCCAACTGTTATTGATGGGCTATTATTCTCTGGGGGTTAGGGTACTAAACCTTCGCCGCTATAGCCTTCATTTTGCTAAGCGCGGTTTTTGCCACCAGCAGGGCATCCTGCGCGTAATAACTTTTATTAAATACTTCGCACGATATAATAAGCGGCCTGTCGGGATTTTTAACCAATTGTAAAATACGTTTTACAGGGGCTACCCCATCGCCAACATACACCCTGTCGGGCTCAGATATTTGTTCAGGACTGATACCTGCGGGATAATCATTAACATGAAATATCTCTAATGCCTGTTTGCCCACAAACTGCAGACTCTCCACCGCCGATTGCCCTTTATATACATGAAATACATCCAGCAACATCCGCGCGTCGGGGTGCCCGCATTGGGTTACTACATACAATACCTGGCTTATGTGTTTTAAATTTGCCGATCCTCCCCACATTTCCAGTTGAGGTATCACACCGGTTTCGCGGCCCATTTTAAGGATGGTGTTATAGCGCTCCGTAACCGTATCCAGGTTAATAACCTCCGATTTTGTAGCTCCTGCCGGCGGAGCGGCTATTCTATGGCAGCCAATTTTGGCCAGCATTTCCATTTCGGCCTGTAGCTGGGTAAGCCCTTGTTTACGTATGGCATCATCGTCAACAATCCACTGTGCAAAGCCAATGGCGTTCTCCACCCTGATGCCCAAACCATCAATGATCTTTTTAGCCTCGGTTATTGAGCCACCATTTTTAAGATAGGTTTGCAGGGTATCTATCCATATCTCCACAGCGGTATAACCGGCTTTGGCAGCTACTTCAAGCTCCTTTATAAAGCCAAGGTTATGGCCCCGTATGGTGCTCATGTTTAAGGAGTACACAAAACCATGATCGTTTTTATCAACCTTAATTGCCGCTCCCGCGGGACCACCCAAAGCAGCGGCCCCTGCCGCCAAACCTAAAGTTTTTAACACCTGCCTTCTGTTTAATGAATTATCAGCCATGAAACGTTTTTAATAAGTTAAACTCTTGATATAAGCAATGGTTAGCGGTATCTGGGTACTGTATGACGGACTTTCATCCTCAATAAAATAATGTTTAATGCCCGCTTTTTTTGCCGCCTTTAATACCTCGGGGATATTGATCTGCCCGGTACCTAATGCTACATCATTTTTGGTATCAGTGCCGCCGGTAAGGTCGTTAGCAACGCCTTTCCTGATGTCTTTCAGGTGCATCAATTTCATACGCGACGGGTATTTATTGATCAGCTGTGCCGGATCCTGTCCGCCGTGGAACGACCACAGGATATCAATCTCGAACGATACATATTTAGGATCGGTGTTTTTGGCGATATAATCAAACAGGGTACCATCCTCATACTTACCAAATTCATACCCATGATTATGGTAGCAAAAGGTAAGTCCGCTTTCCTTTAATATTTTGCCAACACGGTTAAAATCAGCCGCGGCCTTTTTGGCATCTTCCAAAGTAAATTCCTTTTTATGGGGTATCCAGGCTACCATGACGTATGATGCACCCAATGTTTTAGCCAGCTTAATAACTGATTGAGGATCTTTAACAATATCATCATAACCTGCACCTATTGATGGTATTTTGATACCCCTTTCGTCGCAAAGTTTTTTAAATTCCTCTTTGGGCATATCCTTGGGCCCCTCTCCTTCCAATTCGGTTATGCCAAAGGATTTAATAGTATCCAGAACCGCTGCTGTGGCTTTAGGCATACTGCTGCGGAAAGTGTACGCCTGCACACCTATAGCATTGGTAAAAAGCGGCTTGCCGCTTTGGGCAAACCCCTGTGTGTGTCCCAAGGCCACAGCCATGCAAACACTAAAAAAAATCGAATATCTTTTCATAAAAACAGGATTATAGGTTACTTAATTATATTAACTATGAGTTCCCCTCTCAAGAGAGCAATAGCCCATCATATGACAGAAGGGTAGCCCACTACGGGGCACACCAAATTTTTACAATTATTTTCTACAAATATGTAGTCCCTACGGGACATGAAATACAGCCACATTTGCAGCTTAAATTATTGCTCTATGTCCCGTAGGGACTACATATTTGTAGAAATAAAACCAAAAGGTTTTTTGCCCCGTTAGGGGCTACACCTCTTGAATTAGCATAGATGCTGTCTTTTCATGGGCTATTACGCTCTCCAAAGGGGAATCGCAATTCCCCTGCCCAACTATTAATTACTGAAACTGAATATCTTTTAAACTAATAATGCCATCGCTTGGTTTGGTGCGTTTAATAGCAAAAAAGTAAATATCGTGCTTACCGGTTACCGGTTTCTGTACTTCACCGGTTAGCCAGGCCAGTTTCTTCCAGTCGCCGGTTCCGCTGTATGCCGTCGAGCTGATCACCGGACCAGCCTGTGAGTCAATACGTACCTCAATTTCGCCTGCAGCATCTTTTGACGCGTACTGGTAAGCAAACTTTGTAATACCCGACAGATCAACATCTCTGAACATGACATACGATTTATGGTTCCCTGCCGAAAGATCATCCTTAAAACGATTAAAACCTTTTAACTCATCGGCATAAACCGCCTTTACATTGGCATTGCGCAAAGTAACCACATCGGTACCCGTTAGCGGACCAACCACTTTGCCCCCATTATCCGTATATGATGCCAGTAGGGTGTACTCGCCACGTGGCTCGGCATCATTAAATTTAAGGTTAAGGACGCCATGCTGCGGTAAACGTATAGCCTTGTTCTTTTTATCAGTAAGTGAAAAAATATACCTTACAATTTCCTTGGTATCTGCATTTGATAGTTGTGGGTGGGCGCTCATTACATGCTCCGTTCCCCAGCTCCCGGCACCGCCCGCGATGATCTTTTTTGATAATTTATCTGTCGATCCCTTTTGAATTTTGTACCGGTTTGCAATAGCCGTAAAACTTGGACCTACCGCGGTTTTATTGATCAAATGGCACGATTTGCAATCGCTGGCGGCCATCAGCGCTTTACCCGGATAGTTTACCTCCGTGGCAGATAAGGCTGCCAGGTTCTTAACGGTTTTATTATCGGCAGATGGCTGCGGGTTATAGATATAGAAAAGCTTTACACGTTTAGGATCAATCACTTTATCCTCCTTATCCTTAACCACTACATTGTACTTAAATGGCTTACCCTTCCATATAAACGATTCATTATCGGCACTGGCTATCTTAACTATTGGCGCGGTATTACCCACTTTTACCATAATAGTATCCTTGCCAACCAATCCGGCCTTATCAGTTACTTTAAGTATAGCTCTGTAGGTGCCCGGTTTGGTGTAGGTATATTTTGCCGACGATGTAGTTGCTCCAACCGTTTTACCGTCAAACAGCCACTGGTAGGTTATTTTATCGTCGTCATCCAGATCTTTACTACCCTGTCCGTTAACACTTACGGTAAGCGGTACCTGCCCTGCTATCTCCTTTTTAACCGGCATGGTTTTAAGTTCGGCAGTTAAATATTTGGTATGCTGATACAGGGATTGCATAGCGGTATCTGTTATGCCTGCTTTGGCAATGGGCGCACGGTTACCGGTATTGTATTCTATTTTCACCAGGCGTGCATCCTCGTTTTGGGCACCATAAACCGAGCCGTACTCCAGCATATAAAATACGCCATCTGATCCAAACTCCATATCAATAGGCCGCCTGAAATCGCCTGCCGAAGGCATAAAAGCTTCGTTGCGCACGTAATTCTCTTTTTCGTCAAACCTCAGGTCAATCACCCAATTACGCATCCAATCGGCCACAAACAACGCGCCGTCATAGTACTCCGGAAACTTATTAGGATTTTTAACATTGGCATCATACTCGTAAAAATCACCACCGATGGCGCACCTGCCGCCCATACCCAGTTCCGGAAACTCGTCAGACGAGGCGTAAGGGTACCAGATCATGGCCGGTGTGGCTGGTGGCAATACATTTAAGCCGGTGTTGTTGGGCGAATTATTTACGGGAGCTTTAGGATCAAAATTAGGACCGGGGGTAGCGGTTACAAAATCCCAATGCGAATAGGCGAAGTTGTTGCCTACAAAATAGGGCCAGCCAAAGTTGCCTGCTTTTTTGGCCTGGTTAAATTCGTCATAGCCGCGTGGCCCGCGCGGTGAATCTTTACCGGCATCAGGGCCAATCTCGCCCCAGTACAATACCGATGTTTTAGGATTAACCGCTATACGATAAGGGTTACGGCAACCCATTACATAAATTTCGGGCTTTGTTTTAGCAGTTCCTTTAGGGAAGAGGTTCCCTTCGGGGATGGTATATGTACCGTCGGCTTCGGGATGGATCCTTAAGATCTTGCCTTTAAAATCGTTGGTATTACCGGCACTGCGCTGCGCATCAAGACTGTAATGCTCCTGTCCGGGGCGCTCATCCAATGGTGCATACCCATCAGATGGGAACGGACTTGAACTATCGCCGGTTGACAGGTAAAGGTTGCCCTCTTTATCCCAGGCCAGTGAACCGCCATGGTGCGCCCCGCTTACTTTTTGAACCGGAACTTTGAGTAATATTTTTTCGGATGCCAGGTCAAGCACGTTTTGCGGACTCAGCTTAAAGCGTGACAGTTGAAAGTTAAGCGGCTCTTCCGTTTGTCCGGCAGGCATATAATAAATGTAAACAAACTGGTTAGTTTCAAATTTAGGGTCGAGGGTTAAGCCTATAACCCCGGTACCGCCCTCATAGGTAATGGGGAATTTACGGATAACCTTAAACTGTTTGGTTTTGGTATTATACACAGAAAAATTGCCCATCAGCTGGGTAAAAAACACACGACCATCCTTAGCAACAGCCAGCTCCATAGGCGATGCGATATTGTTAACCAATACGGTTTTTACAAAGCGGCTTTGATCTGGCGCTACTTTGGAGTATGACTTACTGTAATCAAGCGGCTTGCCATTACCCATGGCATATTTAATACCACCCAGCAACTGCCCTAAAAACAGGGGGTCACTATAACTTTCGTCGGTATGGCCGCAACCGGTATAAAATGAGCGGCCACCATCAAACTCATGGTACCAGGTAATAGGATGGTCGGCGCCGTTGGTGCCGCCGTTATAGGTATTCTCGTCCAGACTGGCTAACACATGTATGCCGCTGTAAATAGATTTATAGTTATACCATTCGTCGGTACGCTCCCACCGGGCAGGCAGGTTCGCGGTTATAGGGTTTGTTCTGTCGGTAACATCAACGGTGGCCTTGCGGATGTTTGAATTATTGGGATGGCTTGAAAAGTACGCCCCAACCAATTTACCATACCAGGGCCAGTCGTACTCCGTATCGGCAGCCGAGTGTACGCCTGCATAGCCACCGCCTGCCTGTATGTAGCGTTCAAAGGAGGCTTGCTGTATGGCATTAAGCACATTGCCTGTAGTACAGTTAAATACCACGGCCTGATATTTTTTTAAATTATCGTCATTAAAATCATCGGCATTGGTGGTGGTATCAACCTCAAAGCCGTTCTCTTTACCCAGCTTTTGAATGGCCGCTATACCAAACGGGATACAGGAATGGTGCCAGCCCAGGGTTTTTGAAAATACTAAAATACGGGTTGCAGGAGCGGGCTTTTTAAACGAATACAGTAAAAAGCTAAGTCCGATCAATAAAACACAGGTAAGTTTTAATTTTAATGACATGGTGTGAGATTTAGTTGATATTTTTCATTCATCAACCGATATATCCATCATCATAAAACTGCTGTTTTATCGTGGCTTTTTACACAACGGTAAAAAAATACAACACTATGATAAAATACTACCGGCTTAATAATTGGCTATTACAATATTAGCATTTATTGTGTATTAAATACACTTATCTGTAATTCTTTAAATATTGTAAGTAAATTGTTACCTGAGTTGGGGACTTTTGGACGATGAGAACATCAGACTAAAGGATTTAAATGGGGAATTCTTTGATCAAACTTCACCCATCTTATTATCTCAAAATCCCATAGTCCAAAAGTCTTATAGTCTCAAAAAGCAAATTCGTATTACCTTTGCAGTTAATGGATTATTTTAAAAGACTCCTTGATCTGCTTAATAAAGAAAAAGATGAGGATCGCAACGCTTACTTAAAATTAACTGAAAATACAGCTGCAGCAGACAGGAGAACGCAGGGCCTGGCCTGGTACCCTATTGCCATCAGAGGTACAGAGCCTGGCCGGGGTGATTATATTAACCTTGAAGTAGAACGTACCACGCATAAGGATATGTCGCACCAGTTCAGGTTTGGCGTACCTGCGGCCTTATTCTCCAACCATGCCCCTAAGAGTGATCGCGTGGAAGGCATTATCACTTACCAAAGCGGCGACCGCCTGAAGATCACCTTATATACCGATGAACTGCCCGACTGGAGCCGGGATGGCAAACTGGGTATCGACCTGCTTTTTGACAACAATAGTTATGACGAAATGCAGAATGCCATCAAACAGGCATCGGCACTAAATAATAAGCCACAGGAAGGACGTTTGGTTAATATCCTCACCGGCGAAAAATCTCCCGCGTTTAATACCATATCTCCTGTATCCATTCCCCATTTAAATACTTCGCAGGTGGCGGCGGTTCAAAAAATAGTTTCGGCGCAGGATCTGGCTATTGTGCATGGGCCGCCGGGCACCGGTAAAACAACCACACTGGTACAGGCTATTAAAGCGCTCATACATCAAAATAAAAAACAAATACTGGTAGTTGCCCCAAGCAATACCGCGGTTGACTTGCTAACGGAAAAACTGACTGATGAGGGCCTTAATGTATTGCGCATAGGTAACCCGGCCCGCGTATCTGAAAAGTTATTTTCCCTAACCCTCGACAGTAAAATGGCCGAACACCGGGACAATAAAGAGGTACGGAAACTTAAGAAGCAGGCCGGCGCATTCAAAGACATGGCGCATAAATATAAGCGCAGTTTTGGCAAGGCCGAACGTGACCAGCGTAAAGCCCTGTTCCAGGAGGCACACCGGATTATGAAGGATGTTGCCGCCACCGAACAACATATTGTTGACGACCTGGTAGCCAAAGCCCAGGTGATCACCGCTACACTGGTTGGCGCCAATCATTATACCATACGCGATGTTAAGTTTGATACCGTAGTTATTGACGAGGCTGGCCAGGCCCTGGAACCAGCCTGCTGGATCCCCATATTAAAAGCACAAAAGGTAATTTTGGCTGGCGACCATTGCCAATTACCTCCTACTATTAAATCGGCCGAGGCTGCCAAAAACGGATTAAGTACTACCCTGCTCGAAAAATGCGTGGCCCTGCATCCCGAAGCTGTTGTATTATTGGATGAGCAGTACCGCATGCACGAAGCCATCATGGGCTTTTCATCGGGTGTGTTTTATCAGAACAAACTTAAGGCACATGCTTCAGTTGCCCATACATTGTTATTTCCGGGTGATATGCCCATTTCCTTTGTGGATACCGCAGGCTGTGGTTTTGATGAGCAGCAGGAAGGCACCAGTTTGGCCAACCCTGACGAAGCCGTATTTTTATTAAAGCATTTGAACCGGCTGATCAGCAGTTTGAATAACCCTGAAAGTTTCCCAACCATTGCTATTATTGCTCCTTATAAAGAGCAGATCAGGATACTGAAAGAACAATTGGCTGATAACCCCGAACTGCTTGCCTATAATAACTACATAGCTGTAAATACCGTGGATAGCTTTCAGGGCCAGGAACGTGATATAGTTTATATCAGCATGACACGCAGCAATAATGAAGGCGAGATCGGTTTTCTGTCTGATATCCGGCGGATGAATGTAGCCTTAACCCGGGCTAAAAAGAAACTGGTAGTTATTGGCGATAGCTCCACCCTTACCCGCCTGCCTTTTTATACCGATTTTATTGATTACACCGAACGCCTGAATGCTTACGAAAGCGCTTGGGCCTATGCCGGTGATTGAGATATAGCGATAGTGCCATTTTACCACATCAGTTACACGGTTATGTAAAAAGCGCAAACGTTACCGAAGAAAAATGTGCTATTTTTTCGAATTTTAGTGTTGTTTATAATTATCTTGTGAAAAACCAAAAGTAAATAATTACGTACGAAATACACTAAGATCATGACCCCTATCAAAACTTTAGGACAATTTATCATTGAAAAACAGGCAGATCATCCTTTTGCAAAGGGCGAACTTTCAAGACTGCTGCGCGATATAGGCATTGCCGCCAAAATAGTTAACCGCGAGGTGAACAAGGCTGGATTGATGGACATCCTGGGCCAGGCCGGCAGCACAAACATACAAGGCGAAAATCAGCAAAAGCTTGATATTTATGCAAACGAACAATTTATATCGGCCCTGAAAAGCGGCGGCGAATGCTGTATTGTAGCATCCGAAGAAAATGAAGAGATTGTAATGCTGGATACCGATGTATCATTAGATGCCAAGTACATTGTTGCTATTGACCCCCTTGACGGCTCTTCTAATATTGACGTTAATGTATCTGTGGGCACCATTTTTTCCATCTATCGCAGGCAAAGCACCGAAGGCAGGGCAACATTAGAGGATGTTTTGCAAAGAGGTGTTAAGCAGGTAGCTGCAGGGTATATCATATACGGCACATCAACCATGCTGGTTTATACAACAGGTAAAGGTGTTAACGGCTTTACACTCGACCCTTCTATAGGCGAATTTTGCCTGTCGCACCCTGAAATGCAGATCCCTAAAACAGGCCATATATATTCCATTAACGAGGGCTATTATGTGCATTTTCCGCAAGGTGTAAAATCATATATCAAGTATTGCCAGGTAGAGGATGAGGCTACCCATCGTCCTTACAGTTCGCGATACGTTGGCTCTATGATTGCCGATTTGCACCGCAGCATGATTAAGGGTGGTATTTTTATTTACCCGGTGACAGCGGCCACACCGGGCGGTAAACTGCGCCTGGTTTATGAATGTAACCCCATGTCATTTATTATTGAACAAGCCGGCGGGCGGGCCACCGACGGCAAAACCCGCATCCTGGAGCTGGAAGTTACCTCGCTGCACCAACGTACCCCCATTTTCATCGGATCGGAACAAATGGTACTAAAGGCAGAAGAATTTATGGCTGATGCAGTAGATGAACCAATAAGTATTGGTTTGGTTGGGTGATAAGAAGCCCCCTCTAAACGGCACAGCCATCATGAACACAAAAAATAATATAATAATGTGAATAATCTCCCCCTTTGGGGAGACTTTAAGAAGCATTTTAAAGCCCTCTTCTTTGGAGAGTAATAGCCCATGAAAAGACAGCATCTATACTAATTCAAGAAGTGTAGCCCCTAACGGGGCAAAAAACCTTTTGGTTCTATTTCTACAAATATGTAGTCCCTACGGGACATGAAATACAGCCACATTTGCAGCTTAAATTGTTGCTCTATGTCCCGTAGGGACTACATATTTGTAGAAAATAATTGTAAAAATTTGGTGTGCCCCGTAGCGGGCTACCCTTCTGTCATATGATGGGCTATTGCTCTTTGGAGAGGGTTGGGTGAGGCTTCTATCTTGCCTCTTCAACCACCGGCCCTACAGAACACAGCATTCCGTCAGAAAACCCTTTGTACTGACTACAGTTTTTACGGAAAAGCCCGGCCAAATGATGGGCAGTTTCTTCGTAACTGTATGGATTGGCCCAGGTATTTGCCGGGTTCAACATGGCCGATGGCACACCGGGGCACCATGCTGGTATCATCAGGTCAAATATGGGTAGCTTTTGGTATGGCCCATAATCCAGCTGACCATTAAGCGCGGCTTTGATCATGGCCCTGGTATAGCTCAATTTTATCCGCTCGCCCGTACCATATGAGCCGCCGGTCCAGCCGGTATTAACCAGCCACACGTTTAAAGGGTATTTATCCAGCTTTTCACCAAGCATTTCAGCATATTTTGTGGGATGTAATGGTAAAAATGCACGCCCAAAACAAGCCGAAAAAGTAGCTTCCGGCTCATTGATCCCGTATTCAGTGCCGGCAATTTTAGCGGTGTAACCCGATAAAAAGTAATACATAGCCTGTGCCCTGTTCAATTTGGCAATAGGCGGCAGCACACCAAAAGCATCAGCCGTAAGGAAAAATATATTCCGGGGCACGTCGCCCATGGCCGGGCTTACCGTATTGCTGATATAGTGCAACGGGTATGACAGCCTGATATTCTCGGTTTTTGACAGGTTATTAAAATCAACTGTTTTTGACAGCGGATAAAAACACGTGTTCTCTAAAAGCGAACCACGCTTCATGGCCTGGTATATCTGAGGCTCTTTTTCGGAGCTCAGGCCGGCTATCTTAGCATAACAGCCTCCTTCAAAATTAAAAACCGAATTTTCGCCCCAGCCATGTTCATCGTCCCCGATCAATTGCCGGTCGGAGTCTGCAGAGAGCGTGGTTTTACCAGTACCCGATAAGCCAAAAAAGATGGCCGTATCCCCATTCTCTCCTTTATTTGCAGCACAATGCATAGGCAGAATATTGTGCTGAGGTAAAAGGAAGTTCAGTACGGTAAAAACAGATTTTTTTATTTCGCCGGTATAACCTGTGCCGCCTATCAGTATGATCTTACGGGTAAAGTTGAGCATTACAAAATTATGCTGCCGGGTTCCATCAATAACCGGATCGGCTTTAAATCCAGGAGCCGATATGACAGTCCATTCTGGATCGATAATACCTTCCGGACGCAGAAATAAGTTATAGGCAAATAGATTCTGGCTCGCCGTTTCCGTGATCACCCGCAAGGTTAAACGATTGCTTTCTTCCGCGCAAACCATAGCATCGCGCACAAAAACAACCTTGTTATGCAGGTAAGCTAATACCTTAGTGTACAGACTATCAAACACTTCTGGCCTGATAGCAATATTAACATCGCCCCACCAAACGGAATCTTTTGTAAGGTTATCGGTAACAATAAACCGGTCTTTGGGCGAGCGCCCTGTAAACTCACCGGTATCGATAGCTAACACATCTTGATCTGTTAAATAGGCCTCTCCACGCTCCAGAGCGGCTTTTCTTAATTCTTCGGGTGATAATTGATAATGGATTTCCAGAGCTTCACTAAGCTCTGGAAACCCCAATTGCATTACTGCTTTTTTATTAGTGATCTGTCCCATATCACATTAAAATTTATAATTGGTTAGGACAAAACTACTACTACAAAAATGTATTTCAAAATACAAAATGACTGACAATCAATTGTTTGTATTAGATACACTAAGTCATTTACCGCTATTAATCAAGGGGTTACCATATAATTTAACCATGATTTTTTATCGAAATATTTATAGCTGTATTATTGACGGAAATGGGTAAAAAAGGGCCATTATACATCATTTTTACATATTTTGTTCAGCTTATAATACCAATATTACAATATTTGCAAAACAACGGACAATTATTTAAACCAAACAGTTTGGGTAAAAGCACCATTAACCGCTGCATCCCAAATTTCTAAACGGGCCCAGGTCCTGCCCTTCAGGTCAACAGCGGCAGTAAATGTTTGCACACCAAAAGCTTTGGTATAATTGAGGTTGATATATTTGCGATAAACCTTTTTACCATCCCCCGAAACTATCTCTGCAAAATTCAGCGGGAATGTCCAGTCGGCTTTAAAACTGATGGTACTTTTGCCGTCAGCAGGAAGTTCAATGGTTTCGCCTGATTGATGACCATTCACTTTAAAATCGGCTATCAATATCTCGCCCGTGGTCGAGAAAAAACGCCCCTGCTGCAATACATCCAGCACAGGCTGCCAGCCATCTTTAAATCCGGGTTGTTTGTTTAGCCGCAGGTAGTTTACATTAAGATGCGCATACATTTCGTTCTCCGGCTCAATGGTAAACAGGTCGGCCTCTGAGAGCATTTTTTTCTGCAGACCCCAGTTATTCATATCGTCGAGCAGGTCGAGCGCCCGTTTGCCCAGCCGGGGTTGCGAAAGATCGGCAGGTATGGCCTTCCACGCTGCGCCTAAAAACCTGTCTGATTTGAAAAATGCTTCTTCTTTATAAGCATCAGGAAACCCGGTTGAACCCTTGGTACGTGCATGAGCGGTCCAGGCCAGACCATTTTCGGCTTTAAGCAGGGCGAGCATATCATTTTTATCCCCTATATGATAAACTTTACCGTGTTCGGCATCCGTGGTTACCAATGACGTGCCCGGTTTGCGCGACATGATCCAGTAAACCGGTTTTGGAAAAAATTCCAGCCAGTGGCCTCCAAAAAATTCATTAGGCTCCTCACCGGGTAACAATAAAAAGTTAGTTGATGACAATCGCCTGCATTGCTCAAACAATGATTTTAATTCCCGTAAACGTTGTTCATCCGGTCCTTTAGGGTGGGCGGTGTAATGAAACTCGGCGAGGTGAACAATATTTACACCCAATCTTTTAAAAACATCAACAAACGAGGGATTATCCGGAACAGGCTTACCAGCCAGTACCACGCTCATAATAAACTCATTATGAAAATGACTCGTCATGGTTTTATAACCAGACAAAGGCTTATAGCTGTCGTTATGGGTATATCGCTTAACATTAGCTAATAATCCTGCCGCGTCGCCTGTACTCAACAGGCAGAAAAAGTTTAGCCGCTGCTTTGTGCCCGGAGGCGCGTTAAACCAGGGTACATAACGCTTATCGCCAGTCAACTCCTGCCTTATGCCCAGTCCATAACCAGTAAGCATGTTGCGGTAATTATTCCCATACCAAACAAATTTGAGGTTAAAGGCTTCATCAAGCGGATAAAAATATTGATGCGGTGCAGGAAATACAGCAATGCTGCCACCTGCGTTTGAGCCAATGATGGTTCTGTATTTTACGGCGAGGTTTTTAGCGGTATCCGGCTGGTTGCTATTATCTGTTTGCAGGTGCTCATATACATCGCTCCAGCTTACTTTTTTTACCGGTTGTTGTTTCGCTACTAACCCGGCATCGTATAATATGGCGGTAGAATCGACCTGCGTAGTTATCACCGACGCTACGTTAAAAAGCGGCTGACCATTATAAAGAGTAATCTCCAGATCACCTTTAAAGTTTGGCGCTTCTATACCGGCTATCGTTATCGTAGTACGTGAACCGGATGTACTGACACTGACATCCTTTTTATTAAAATCAACTTTATACGAATGATGGGGCTTTGAGGGAACCTTATCAAAAAATATATTCCAGYCGTTTTGAGATACCAGGTCGCGCTTACCCACTGTAAGTATAAACTGCGGGGCAACATCGTTAATTATCTGCTTGTATATGCCGTTGCTGCTTAGCTGAACGCTTTGAAACAATGGAGCATCTTTACTCAAATTAAGCACCAGGCGGCCATTACTGTTACTACCCGCGGGCCAGGTAACCGTAACATGGTCATGATCTGTTTTTAAACTTACTCCTGATTTAGTGTTAAAGTTTTTCAGGTTGACGACCTGCGCATTAACCCTGTTTGTATTAAACAGGGTTAAAACCAGGCCGCCTGATATCAGCAGGAATAAATATTTGAGTTTAGTTTTCATAACCATCGGTATATGTACCTACTTTCCCCTGTTGGTTAAACTTTTTATAAGTTGTGTTTCTTCAGGTTTGTAAGGCGTGCCATCTTTATGAAAAATATCATGGAACCATAATTTAGGTTCGCTGCCATCGGGCATAGGGGTATCCCAGGCATAAATGGTATTGGTTTTACCCGATACAAAACCCCAGTTTATGGCACCCACATTTTCTTTTTTCAACATAGGCAGTACCGTGCTGAACAGGCTGTTGCGCGGACGGGCCATATACTCGGTACAGATCAGCGGGCGACCTATCATTTTCAGGAACTGCACCGTTTTTAAATGTTCCGGCTCGGGCGAGTAATCATGGTAGGTAATTATATCTGAGTTGGCTACCTGGTAGGCGTTTAAGTTTTCCAGCTTCCAGCTCCATACACCGGCGCTAATCGGCTGACTTGGGTTTATTGCTCTTGCCCATTTAAAAGTATTCTTTAACAGTGGTAATGATTTATCTCCCTTGTCTGAGTTACCAGGTTCGTTATATAAATCCCAAAGCAATATGCGCTTGTCGGTTGCAAAGCGCTTTAATACGTCTTTAACATATTTTTCAAGCGGTGGGAAATTGGCAGCGTTATCAGAAGCAGGCTGACCGGGGTCCTGCATCCAGCCAGAATTGTGGATGCCTGGTTTTGGCTCTGGCTGTTTGCCTGTTTTGGGCACTTTGTTCCAGCAATCGTCAAAAAATACAAACATGGTTTGGATGCCGTGCTTACTGGAAATGGCAAGGTATTGATCCATGCGTTTTTTAAAACCTTCAGGGTCCTGCTGCCAGGCCAGGTGATGCAGGAATACACGCATTACATTCATGCCGATGCCCTGCGCATAGCCAAGTTCTTTATCAATGGTTTTAGGATCGAAGCTATCGGCTTGCCACATTTCCAGCTGATTTATAGCTGTGCTGGGTATAAAATCGCTGCCTACCAGCCACTGGTGCTGGGCGTACCATGCTTTTGCTTTTTGTTGCGACCATACCTGTGCGGGCGCTTTTTGTTGAGCCGATAGTTGTACGCTGAACAGCATTAACAATGCCCCAGCCAATAATTTTAATTTAGTTTGCATGTATTAGTGGTTAGTAGTTTTATTAAGTTTTTTATTGGTTAACCGCCCCTTTATCATCCAAATGGCGGTGTAATTATTATAGGCATTGGTTGATGTCAGGGCTATTATGGTATCGTCATGAAGCACGCATAGTGAGTTCCACAATCCATGTTTGTTAACCGGGATTTTAAAAGGCGCACCCACTTGCACAAAATTTTCGCCGTTGCTATTGCCTACCGCCACCTGCATACAGGCCAGCTCCCAGTTACCGCTCCTGTTCATGGTACTTTGGTATGATAAAACAGTTTCACCACTATGCAGCTGGCGCAAATATGGACCACCGGCATAAACTGTGTCTGGCAGTTTGGGTGTTAGGGCATAAGTACGTTCATTATCATTGGGTCCAACCGTTTTTTGCCAGTTTTGACTAAAACTATTGCGGATGATGGAGGGTTTAAACTGGCCCTTAACATTATCTTCAATGGAAAAAAGTATCTCTTTTGTCCCGTTCAGAATAATAGGAACCGGCATCCCATCACGGTGACCGGGGGTGAAGGAAACTATCTCCGGTTGCTTTGTCCAGTTCAATCCATTATCTTTTGATCTGAAAATAGATATGTTTTGTTCGTTCGAACTGGTGTAGATCCCTTCATTTGAAAAATACAATTGTATTTCGCCTGATGGAAGCTGCAGCTGCGATGGCTCCCAGCAGCCGTTCTCAAACTGAGAGCCTGCCTGATATATCAGCCGTTCATCACCCCAGGTTTTACCCCCATCATAGCTTTTTTTAGTACAGATGGCAAAATGCTTTGTAGTATCCCAGCTACCATTTACTTTATGCGGCCGCGGATTATACGATGCCAGCAAGGAGCGATCCTTTAACTCCAGAATTTCGGGAACAGCCATGTTAATACCCGGAACCGCCTGAGCTATAATTACTGGGGTAAGCCATGTTTTGCCCAGGTTATTGCTCGTGATGCACTCCACACCTCCAGCGCTTTCATAAACGCATAACAAATGGCCATTGCTTAGCTGTATCATGCGGGCATAATTTGCACCAGCACTTCCCTGTAAAGGAGCAACTTGTTTTAGGGATGCCTGATCCCATATAATGTTAACAGACGATGGAATTTGTTTAATAGCAGATCCATGTTGTCCCATTACCAAATGCGGGGTCAATAAACAGAGTAACCATATCAATATCCTTTTCATCAGCAATTATTTATCATTCATATCATCAAGCCAAAAATTGAATGGTTTATCCCGGTCGCAGGTTAGTGTGCCGTTATTAAACTCCAGTTCGGCGGCGTGGATGGATGTGCGCTTGGTTGAATAGGAATAGCAGCCATCCTTATCCAATTCCCCACTATCCTGGTGCGTTTTGCGGCCGGGATGGGTAAAGTAAATGATATAAGCGTGATCACCGCTTACTACTACATCGGCATGAGCGCCGGTTGGGGTATCATCGCGGCGATGGCCGGGTGTATCCAGTACCAAACCCTGCTGCTCCCATGTTTGTGCATCTTTTGAACGGTAAACCCGCTGACCGTGCCACTCGTCGGTTATCATCCAGTAATAGTTTTTAAACCGGAAAATCTTGGGGCCTTCATGTGCCTTGCCGCCAATAGCGGGCTTATCATCAACCTTCCAGTTCACAAAGTCGGTACTTTGGGCGGTCATGGTGATACTGCCCAGTTTTTGGTCTTTGTACCACATATGCCATTTACCATCGGGCAATTTCATCAGGGTTGGGTCGATGATGTTGTGATCGGGCAGGTTTAACTTTCCCTCATACTTCCAGTTCCAGAGGTTTTTACTGGTATAATGTACCAGGTGTGCGTCGCCGCCCCATTGCGTGTAAACGCCAGGGATGTAAACTACAAACATGTGGTAAATGCCTCTATCGTAAATCACATCAGGCGCCCAAAAGGTATTTTGGCCTTGTTCAAACTCTAAATTCAAAGCTCCTTTATAAACCCAGCTATGCCCATGATCTTTCGAGGTAGCTACACCTATGGCCGAGCCATAACAATATGCCACACCCGGCGATTGCACATTTGCCCTGCGCTGGGTATACAACATCGTCCACTCCTTTTCGGCATGGTTATAGGCCAAAACAGGATCGGCCGCGCCATCATATATTGGGTCGCGGTAAAGCGGCGATGGCGGCTGATGGGTTATCGTTTCCGGAGTTTGCGCCTTTGCCTGTATATTACATAGCAGCAACAGGGTTAAACACGTGATAATACCTTTCAATTTTATTTAATTATAAGTTTAAAATCCATTTATTCGGCTACCGGAAATGAGGAGATCCTTAACCTTGCCCCTCCCATTGGAACGAGTGTTAACTGAGCTACAGGCTGATCGGTTTTTACCGGGCTTTGAGGTAATACGCCGCAAAGTCCATACTGATCAATTGTCCAGCCGGGAATTTTTTTGCCTTTTGCCTTGAGCTCTATCGGTGCATTGGCATTGGTAAAAGGATTATTGTCCTTTGGCCAGCTCTTGTGAATGATCTCAATAGAATTTTCAGGGTGCTGTTCATCGATCACTAAACCATAGTTCCAGGCCGAAGCAGGATGAATCTCATACGATGGCCATTTTCCCGGATCGGCAGTGGCTTGCCAGTGCGAATCGCCCTGGGTTGATTCTCTCCCATCTTTTTCGGTGTACTGCTCATCAATTTTCAGTGAATAAGTAAGCGGACCATAGTTTACGCTCACACTGTTTTTGTTGGCAGCCCATTGGCGTACTTTTAATTGCATAGGTAGATGCAGGGTTACTTTATCGCCGTTTTTCCAGGTTTTGGCCAGTTTTATATAATCGCCGGTGCCTGTATTTACTTGTATGGGTATGCCATTTACTTTTACAGTCGCACCTTTACACCATTCGGGTATACGCAGGTAAAGTGGAAAATTCACCGCCTTTGCAGTATTTACCGTAAAATTCACCTGATCCTCAAAAGGATATTTAGTGGTTTCGGTTAAAGTTACAGCTACTCCGTTGCCCACTTTGGCATTAACCTGCCCTTGTGTATAAAGCCCAGCCGCTAAGCCATTGTCGGGAGTGGCCATCCAGCTATTCTCGGCATAATAAACCCAGCCGGCGGCGTGGTTATGCTGGCAGCAGCGGCTGCTAAAGGGGTTCATCATTAAAAACGGACCTTCGTTAGCTATGCCCGGATTATGGTTTTTGCTATCGCTCACTACCATATTTGGCGCGGTTAAATAGCGCAATGACCGGTAATCGGGCATAAAAGCGGCGGAGAAAGTGTTAAATGCCACATCCTCACAATTCTCGGCCCAGGAGCGATCGCCGGTATTGGCCAGCAGCATTTGGTCTGATGTCATTTGCTCTACCATGCCACAGGTTTCAACAGCCTGGCGCGGGTCATCATATCCCTTACGTGCATTTTCATCAGCACCAAACATACCTCCCGGAACCTGGCCATATATGGTACGGATCAGTTTAAAATCGTTATAGGTAGCATCCAGGTCTTTTTGATCATGGCTTTGCAGATAAAACGTTGCCGGCTCCCTGAAACATTGGGCCACGTTTACATTATGCCAGTTGGGCAGGTCGTTGGCCTGGCGCCAATTGGCGGTATTTTTATCGAGCTTGGCAGCAAGGTCAAGCAGGAATTTATCGCCGGTGCGGTTGTACAGCCAGTATACACTGGTCATGTTATCGCCGCCACGACTATTTTCCCAATAATCTTCTAAAAACTTATTATCAGGTATGGATAGTTCATACTTAAAATATTTGGTCATGAAAGGGATCACCCGGGGATCTTTGGTGTACTCATAGTAAGATTGCAGGCACCATAACATGGGCATGTTTGTCCATAGGTCCCGGTTACCTTTATTTGTTCTGTCCGGACCAAAATCGCCCTTATCACGCTGGTTGTTTAGTACCGCGTCAATCCAAAACTTTGCTTCGGCAATCATCTTTTTATCACCCAGCATATAGCCTATGTTGGCATAACCCTTTAACCAATACGGCAGTTCCTCCCAGCCGTACTTGCCTTTACCTTCTTTATTCAGCCAGGCATTGTCTGTTTTAGATAGCCATACACTGATCTCACCTAAATTACCGGTAAGGCCATCGCGCTGCAGTTCCAGCGCTTTTTTTAACCAGCCACCGGCCTTTATACTCCCTACCGGCAATTTGGTAAAATATTGCTTTTGCAGCGGGGCACGATTATTCACATAAAAAGCATTTAACTGCTGGTTATTAACTTTGGTTACCGTGGTAGCTTTAACACCTGTTTGAGCAGTTGCAGCGTACATACCTGAACATGCAAAAGCTGTGATTAAGCAGATTCCTCTTTTAATGTGGCTTATTTTGTTTTTAAAATGCATAACTGGCTGGTGTATTATTTTACTAACGATGGATCATACAGTTTAACGTTCACCTTTTGTAACTGTTCAACAGGCATTTTAATTACCTTACGGTCATAGGTCATAAAACCGTTCACTTCGCCTTCCACGTCGGTGGTTTGGGTATATACCGCTGCAGACAGGCCTAATTTAATTAACTCCTGCAACCTGTCGGTAAAGGAGCTATACACTTTAAACAGATCATCAGCATTTTTGAAATTCCGGTAACCCCAGTTTTTATTGGCTTGCCAGGTATGCCCGTCAACAGGCCAGCCTAAGCCGCCAAATTCACCTAAAACTACAGCTTGTGTTTTACCAAATATTTCGGGCCGAGGCATGGCAGGGTGAGGGTAATTATGCAGGTCGACTATATGACCGGTAGTATAAAAGTTACCCCCACTGGCGCTGTTCACCAATCTCGACGGATCTTTTTTCATAGTCCATTCTGTGATCTCTACGGTTTTAAATTGTCCCCAGGCCTCGTTAAATGGTGTCCATACTA
Organism: Mucilaginibacter sp. P4_E8; assembly: GCF_056401495.1. Taxonomy (NCBI): domain Bacteria; kingdom Pseudomonadati; phylum Bacteroidota; class Sphingobacteriia; order Sphingobacteriales; family Sphingobacteriaceae; genus Mucilaginibacter; species Mucilaginibacter sp. P4_E8. Next base: position 58,455 of record NZ_JBFUJG010000007.1, on the reverse strand, counting down.
CAATGCATGGGTAATTATACAATGCGTTGATAATAGCGTTCCACTCCTTACGGTAGTAGCCTTCAGATTCGGGTGTGCGTTGCTGATCTGTCGCTTTATCCAATACACCGGGTCTGTTTTCCCAATGGTTACCCAAATCGCCGCTGGGCATATCCTGCCATAGCAGCATACCTGTTTTATCGCAATAAGTGTAATAACGGGCAGGCTCAACCTTGATGTGCTTACGGATCATGTTAAAGCCCATGGCTTTCAGCTTATCAATGTCAAAGTTCATGGCCTCATCCGTTGGCGGGGTGTACAAACCATCGGGCCACCAACCCTGGTCAAGCGGACCGTATTCAAATACAAATTTATTGTTCAGCAACATGCGCTGTACACCATTAGCATCAGGACCCAATGATATTTTACGCATGGCGAAATAGCTTTTTACTTCATCAACCGGTTTATTATTTCTGATGACAGCTACCTGCAGATCATACAGGAAAGGACTGGTTGTTGACCACAGCTTCTGATCCTTAATATTCAGAACAGCTGTGCTGCCTGCGTCTATTATTTTTTCGTCAACCTGTGTTTTGCCATCCCATGCGGTGATCTTCAATTTATCGCCGGGTTGGCTATTGGTAACTTCGGCCGAAACCGTAAGTGTGTGATCGTCAATATTGGGAGTTTGTTTGGTGGCTTCAATATGCGTTTTTGCTACACCTTCCAGCCAAACGGTTTGCCAGATACCGGTAACCGGGGTGTACCAGATACCTTCGGGCTTTTTAACTTGTTTACCACGCGGCTGCGGACCATCATCTGTTGGATCCCACACGCTTACTTTTATTTCCTGTTTGGAGCCGCCTTTTAAATATGGGGTTATGTTAAATGTAAAGGGATCAAAACCGCCCTCGTGTATACCTGCGCTTTTACCGTTCACAAAAACCTCGGTACGCCAGTCAACCGCGCCAAAATGCAGCAGCACATCCTTACCTTTTATGGTTTTGTTGAGGCTGATGGTGGTTTTATACCACAGCATACTGTCTTTACCTACAGTTTTACCAACACCAGAAAGTGCTGATTCTACCGCGAAAGGAACCAGTATTTCACCTGTGTATTTAGCCGGTCCGGTTACCGCTTTGGGGACTATAGCATAACTCCACAACCCATTTAAGTTTTGCCAGTTGGCCCTAACCAGTTGCGGCCGGGGATATTCGGGCAGTGGCGCCTTCGGATCAACCTTTTCGGCCCAGGGCGTGGTGATCTTATCTTTTAGGAGGTGCCAGTTACTTTCTTGAGCATTGGCTGATAATGTAGCTGAGATTAAGAGCGATAAACAAAGATTACGTTTTTTCATCAGGTGTTAACAGGGTCAGTAATAGAATATTAAAGAGTTACATTTTAAAATTAGGGTCATACCTAAGCATGACCCTAATTTACTGTATTTAGTACGACAACTTCACCAACGGCGAAAATATCATATCCTCCACCCCGGCTATCTTGATGCCTACACGGGCAAAAACATAGTTTTGTGAGGGCGAAATACCGGGAATATTTACATTCATGGTGATGTTATTTAAGCTGCCGATGGCTGATCCGGCAAGATCAGTGACCGCGATATTATCGCCACCGGATACAAACTGGGTTTTGTTGATGTATAAGCTAACCCTGTCGATATCCTTCGCGTTGGCATCGGTAACCACTTTTTCAATGTTGAAGGTTGCCGTTACTTTTCCGCTGGCGGCAGTTAGTTTGGCATCCCTGATCATGTAGAACGGGGTTACCTCTACATCTAAAGTTTGACTGCCTGTAAGCGAAACAGCTACAGAATCCCTTTTACCTGATGATAGTTCCTTCCACAGGAATGGGCCCTGATTAGGCGGAATGGTAAATTTATAGTTACCCTTAAACAGCAGGGACGAGTATGTACCATCCTGCCCAAAGGTTTGACCGATGGGGCCTACTTTACCAAAACCCGGTTGATAAAGCTCATAAGGCACCTGGTTGTATTCAACTCCTATGGCTTCGCCCTTGTACACCAACCTGCCGGTAAGCTTTAATGAAGGCGCGTCATAATTATCTTTCTTACAACCCAGGGTTGCCAGCAAGAGCGCCAGTATGATATAATGAAATTTCATTTTCATGATCTTATTGATTTGGTTGTTTAACAATTTTAGGATTGGCCGATATTACATCATTACCAATTTGTGAGTAATAATTACCTAACTGAAACCTGTTACGTCCGGTTACAGGGGCCGGTAACACTTCTTTAAATAGCCACTTACCGTTGTTAGCATTACCCGGATTGTAATATTTATATGGCCATAAACCATAAGGCTGCGTGTTACGTTTTTTGGCGTTGCCGATGTTGGTAACCAGGTCTGTAACGGTCATAGGGGTACCGTCCCAAACGGAGGTTGCCAGTCGCCAGCGTTTCATATCAAACAGGGTGTGTCCTTCAAATACCAGTTCCACACGGCGTTCATGAACAATCCTGTCAAACGTAATATCAGCAGTTGTTAGCGGGGTTGTTAAACCAACGCGGGCTCTTACCTGGTTCATATAACCGGCAGCTACTGATGTTTGGCCCAATTCAAAAGCCGCTTCAGCAGCATTTAACAAAACTTCGGCATAACGGTAGCGGATAAAGGCAACATCGCTGCCACGGCCCCTACGCCCTGAACCTACCGTTGGATCAAGATATTTACGAATATAAAAACCGGTTTGTGACCTAAACTCCTGGCCGTTTACCACGCCATCTTTACCTACTACCTGTACTGCTGTTGATGTGCCTGGCAGTGGTTTTAAATGCCCTGCATCATCACTGGTAAGTACACTGCCATCTGCTAACTGATAGCCTGCCCAAACATCGGTCTTTTTACCTTTAAATGAACCACCAGGTAAAAGTATGGTACCGGCAAGTCTTGCATCGCGGCCGGCAAAAATATCCAGCTGGTTCGCGTAGTATATTGGGTTGCCGGAGCCATCTTTGGTTGCCATTGGCGCATAAGTGTTATCCAGTTTTTCAAAGGCTTCAACCAGGTTCAATGATGGGTTTAAACGCCCTGCATCCAAACCTTCGTCAGATATAGAAAATGGCTGATCGTTGGTAGTAAAGCCATGCACACGGCCGCTGTTTACTTTAAAATCCTCCACAAATATCGATTCCTGGTTTACGCTGCTTTTATCCAGAAAAACGGCAGCAAAATTATCGGCCAGATCAGGCAAAACTTTATAAAGCTGATAGGTACCCGCGGTGCCATTAATAATGGCCTGCGCCGCAGCTAAAGCTTTAGTATAATATCCGCTGGCCATGCCGGCTGGTATACCTACCTCGCCGCCAGACAAGGAAACCTGTGGCGTAGTAGCGCCGTATTTGGCTATAGAACCTGCATATAAAGCAGCCCTTGCTTCCATCGCTAACGCGGCGGCTTTAGTTGCCCTTGACTTTTCATTAACATCGGCCGGTAACAGATCCTTAATGGCCTCGGCCTCGCTTATCACAAAATCATATATTTCTGATTCCTTAGCGCGTGGCTTTTGCAGCGGTGTAACATTTCCTGTATAATCATAAGCAAGCGGATCGGTAATAAGCGGTACGCCACCCATCCTCTTAACCATTTCAAAATAGTAATTGGCACGCAGGAACCGGGCTTCGGCTATAAAACGGGTTTTATCGCCATCAGTAAGTTTGGTTGCTGCCGTAGCTCTTTGGATAAACAGGTTAAGATCGCGGATGTAACCATAATCCCAAATTTTCCATTCGCCATAGTCCCAGCCAGTTCTTTGTACAATAAAACTACTGCCATTCTCTGATGGAAAAGCCTCGCTAAAATCGGCAAAAGTGCGCCACCCGGGTTCGGTATCGCCTGAAGGGGATAAAGGATATTCTCTGGACGGATATCCATCCAGGCTCGAAAAATCTCTTTGCCTGTTATATAAGTCGCCCAATATGGATAACACCAGGGCCGGGTCTGAAAAGGCCAGCTCAGTAGGCAGTACCTGCTTTGGCGGCACATCTAAAAATGCACTATCTTTTTTGCATGATCCTGTACCTAACAGAATTGCAAACATGGTTATTGATAATATTTTTTTCATTTGAATTTAAACTTAGGGGATCAATTAAAAGGTTAAATTAACACCAAAGTTGAGCACCTTGCTTTGAGGGAATTGAAGCCCGTTATCGTCGTTAACTTCGGGGTCAACGGAGTATTGCTTCAGGTTATCGAACGAAAACAGGTTGTACGCATTTACATAAAATCTTGCCCGTTTGATCTTAACCCTGGTTAACCATTGTGATGGCAATGAATAACCCAGCTCTATAGTTCTGGCCCTTAAGTATTTTACACTGTGCAGCCAGAAAGTTGAATTCCGCTGTCCATTTAGTTCATAATCACTGTGGCCAAAACCCGGATTAACCCTGTTTGCAGGATATTTACCCGGCACCCAGGCACTGTTCACATTAAATGGATCTGAATGATGCCACCTGTCTTCGAAAATGGTGTTTAAGTTCCCGTTATTCTGGAATGCCCATCTTGATTCATAGTTCTGGAACCAGGTATAACCGGCAGCTCCCGAGAAATCGGCATGAAAATCAAAACCTTTATACGCGGCACCAAGTGTAAAACCGAAGTTAATATTAGGCTGTTTACCGCCACCAAAGCCAACAGGGCGTTCGTCATACTGGTCAATCTTACCATCGCCATTCTGATCTTTATACATCAGGTCGCCGGGCAGCAGGGAACGGTTGCCCTTGCCATCGTTATTGATGGTGTAATTGTTGATTTGCTCCTGTGATGTGAACTGACCAATTACCTCATACCCCCAGTCGATGTGTGAGTACCTGTTTTGGGTAGAGTTGCGGTATTGATCCCACGAGTTATAAAACAGTGGATTGTATTGCGTAAGATCTTTAGAGCGGGTAAATGAAAAATTACCACCCACATTAAAGCTTACCTGCCCAATTTTATTGTTATAGTTCAGGGAAATTTCCTCGCCGTACTGGGCATCGCTGTTAGCGTTTTCCTGCGGCAGCGAGTAACCAATTTCAATTGGAACTATAACATCATTTTTAGTGCCCAGCAGGCCGGTACGTTTCCTGTAAAAATAATCAATCGTTCCTGTTAACTTATTGTTCAGCAAGCTAAAATCCATACCTACATCGGTGATCTTGCTTTTTAACCACGAGATACGGTTAACCGGGATACCTTTATCCCTTGATACGGTTATGGCGTTACCATCCAATATCGCGGTACCCTGGTTATAGTTATATCCGGGTAAATAGGCATAAGCCGGAACGATAGGGTTAGCTGTGTTATTAGGATCCCTGTCATCACCCAATACACCGTATGATCCACGGATCTTTAAGTCGTTAAGCACGCTATTTTCGCCCAAAAGGCTTTTCATAAAACCTTCCTGGGTAATTCTCCAACCGGCAGATACGCCAGGGAAATAACCTACACGCCTATCGGGAGCAAACAAATAAGATGCATCCCTCCTGGCCGAAGCCTCTAAATAGTATTTATTATCGTAGTTATAGTTTACACGGCCTATGTAGCCAATACGGGCCTCTTTATTATCACTATCCTGATACTGATCAGTAGTAGGGAAATAAATGAGCGGCAAATTATTTGAAATTGGCGAAGCATGGATCCAGTTCCTTAAATGGTTAAGCTCAATACGCTCCGCAACAAAGGTGGCACCTATAGTGCTTTTGCCAAATGTATTATTGTAGTTTAACTGGGCTTGCATAGTTTTTGCAAACTCTTTTCTTTGTTCGCGCTCGCGCCACGGGTTGGTACTACCACCGGTTACATCATAAGTGCCGGTTGCGGGCCTGTAGGTGTAGGCATTGTAGGTATACTCCTGGTTGTTAAGCAAGTAATCGGCAATATAATAGGAGTATAATCCTTTAAGCGATAAGCCCTTAACACCGGGGATCTGATATTCGGCATTAAAGTTGGTTTGCAGAACACGCCAGTCGCTGTGATATAAACCCGACAGGTCTTTATTTAAAAACGCGTAATTTGATTCGGTATGGCCAATATCATTCAGATACGCGGGGTTATCATTGGCATAAGGCCGCTCTAACGGGGTGTTCCTTAATACGGCAAACTTGGCTAAAAAGTAATCATCGCCGCCCGGTACACCCGGATTTTCGCGGGTTTCAATACGCCCGTTAATATCCAGGCTCACTTTTAAACCATTAGCAACCTTAACAGAAACATTCGACTGGATATTGGAGCGGTTAAATTTATACTCCTTACCCAGTTGCGAGTTTTGAAACAGGTTAGTTGCCGATACATAATAGTTAACCTTATCTGTACCGCCGGTGAAGTTGGCGTTTACCGAATTTTGAGGAGCGTTGTTATTGCTTTTCAAAACGTAATCGCGCCAGTTAAAACTCCGGTAAGCCGGATCAGTACCTGCTTTGTATTTATCAAGCTCGGCCGGGGTTATGCTGGTTGAACCATTGGTATTCACATCAGCTTCGGCCTTGTAGCGCATATAATCATAGGAGCTGGTAAGCACGTTAGGGAACCTTGTCCAGTTTTGATAACCCGTATAGGCATCGATATTAATGCGGCTTTCACCCGATCCCTTTTTAGTGGTTACCACCACCACGCCATTGGCCGCGCGCACACCATATATAGCAGCCGAACCATCCTTTAACACGGTGATGCTTTCCACATCATTTGGCGAAAGGTTATTAAACTGGCCTTCATCCTGCTGTATGCCATCAATTACATACAATGGCGAACCCATGTTACGGATCTGGATGCTGGCGCTTGCTCCCGGCCGGCCCTCAGATTGCCTGAACGTTACGCCCGGAATTTTACCCGCCAGTCCGGTACTTACCGTTGAACCGGCATGTACCCGCTCCAGATCTTTACTGGTTACACTGGATATAGCACCCGTTATTGATTCCCGCCGCTGTGTACCGTATCCTGTTACCACAATTTCCTGCAGGGAGGAGTTTGCTGATTTAAGGCGGATATTGATAAGTGAACGGCCATTTATAGGCACTTCCTGGGTAGTAAAGCCTATATAGCTAACTACCAAAGTCCCGTTGGCATCGGGAGCAGTAAGATTAAATTTTCCTTTAACATCAGTTGTTGTACCGGCCTGGGTTCCTTTCACCCTGATCGCTACACCGGTTAGTACCTCGCCCGTAGTGTCGGCAACGGTACCACTCACCTGTATTTTGTTTTGGGCTGATGCCGGAAACGAAACAAGCAGGTAAATCATGCAGGAAAAAATAATTAATGTTACTTTTTGGCCCCATTTACTGGGCGGCCATTGCAAGCGGAAATACCCTACTTGCCTGAGTAGTAAAAATTTTCTCATAAATAATTTATTAATTGGTTAAGTTTTAATTTAAAAATGTACGATTGACAGATTTAAATTATACTGTAAAGAAAAAGGATTTTGTTTGCTGTTTATTAACCAAATCATATCAATTATTAGTCAAAAAGTATCATTTTTTACCAGGACGAAAACCCTTGGAGAGAATGGCTATATTTGTTTCAACGAACGATTTTGAGACCTACATATTTAATTTACTTATTATTTCTCCTGCCCTTTAATGTCTGCCATGCACAGTCGTATTACTTCAAGCATTACCAGGTAGAACAGGGCCTGTCAAACAACACGGTTTACTGCACCCTGCAGGATAAGCATGGATTTTTATGGTTTGGAACCAAGGATGGGCTTAACCGTTTTGATGGTTATACATTTAAAATTTTCAGGCATGATCCAAAGGATAAGAACAGTGTTTCGAGCAACATGATACATGCCCTAAGTCTGGATAAGGATGGCAATTTGTGGGTAGGCAATGACCAGGGACTTGATAAATACAATTTTAAAACTGAAAATTTTACACATGTAAACGCGTCAAACACCGATGCTGTACGGTGCATTGTGAACGACCAGAACAATAACTGCTGGTTTGTTGCCGGGCCAGTAGTTACAAAGTACAACATAAGATCAGGCAAAATAACTGATTATAAACCATTTCAGCATTTTGAAGCAACATCAATAGCGATCAATAATGATGGCTCAATTTGGGTATCATCAACAACAGGCTCATTAGAAAGACTGGATACCATAGGCCGCTCATTTATAAGCTATAGTATGTTTAAAAACTCTAAATGGGTAGCTTCAAACTTTATCGAAAAAATATACAGCGCCGGCAACAACAAAATATTTGTGGGTACTACCAACCAGGGCTTTAAGGAGTTTGATTGCGTTACAGGCAGCTACCGGGATCTTTTAACCTATAACCCCGATAAAACCGAGGTATATGTGCGTGACTTTGTAAAATACTCCGATAATGAGTTTTGGGTAGCCACAGAATCGGGCGTGTTTATTTATGATGTGCAAAAAGGTACTTTCATCAATCTTAAAAAGCATTTTAATGATCCTTATTCCATATCAGACAATGCTATTTACACCCTTTATAAAGACGCCGAAGGCGGCGTTTGGGCCGGGACTTACTTTGGTGGGGTAAACTATTATCCAAAACAATACTCCACCTTTAATAAGTTCTATCCTGGTTCTGATAAAACCGGCCTGCATGGTAACGTGGTACGCGAAATTTGCAAAGACATGTACGGCAACCTATGGATGGGCACCGAAGATAATGGCCTGAACAAGTTAAGTCCTGATAAACGCACCTGGACACATTATTACCCCGGTGTTAAAAACGGGATATCAAACACCAACATACATGGGTTACTGGCCAACGGTAACGAACTGTTTATTGGCACGTTTGAACGTGGTTTGGATATTCTGGACATACCCAGCGGCAAGGTAGTTAGGTATTATCTGGCTGGCAAGGCAAAAAACATGCTGAAAAGTAATTTTATAATTACCTTTTGCAAAACCCGGTCGGGCATTATTTTGGTTGGTACTACCCGCGGCCTTTACAGGTATAATACCACAACCAAAGATTTTACGCTTATAAACAGCGTTCCTTTTTATGATTTTATTTACTGCATAACAGAAGATCATAATGGAAAAATATGGGTAGGTACTGTACATGACGGCATTTACTTTTATGATCCCGACAATAATTCGGGTTACAAATTAAATGATAGCCATACCTCAACCAATGCGTTTAACAGCAGTACGGTTAACGGAATATTTGAAGACAGCGATCACCAGTTATGGTTTGCAACAGAAGGTTTGGGCTTGTGGAACTATGACCCGGTAAAGAAAAGCTATAAGTTTTATGACCTGAACAGTGGTTTCCCCAGTAATTACGTTTTCAGGATCCTGGAGGATGATCATAAGAACATTTGGGTAAGCACAACCCGCGGACTGGTATGTTTAAATATAACCAACAGGAATATAAAAATTTATACCAGGGCCAGTGGCCTCCTGAGCGACCAGTTTAATTATAACTCCGCTTTTAAAGATACGGATGGCACCATGTATTTTGGGTGTGTAAAGGGGATGGTAAGTTTTAACCCCTCGCAATTTAAAAAGAATGATTTTATCGCGCCGGTGTATATTACCGGTTTTCAGGTTCATAACCAGGAAATTTCTGTTAACGGTAGTGATTCATTGTTGCAGCGGTCAATTATTTGCACCAAACAAATTAACCTTAACCATAACCAATCCTCATTTAGTATTGATTTCGCGGCGTTGAGCTATCCATCGMCCGAGATGACCCAGTACAAATATATCATGAAGGGACTTGACCGTGGGTGGACGTCATTAAAAACAAACAGAAAGGTTTATTTCACCCAGCTTTTACCGGGGCATTATACGTTTATTGTTAAAGCAGCAAACTATAACGGCATATGGACACCACAGGAAACCCGGCTTGAAATTACCATAACCCCTCCGTTTTGGGAAAGCGTATGGGCTTATATTATTTATATCTTGCTTGTACTGCTTACCGTATATTATTTACTGAGGCAGTATCACCTTAAAACCCGCGAAAAAAATAAACGGTTAATTGAGATCCTGGAAAATGATAAAGAGAAACAGATTTATAATGCCAAAATAGAGTTTTTCACCAATGTAGCGCACGAGATCCGTACACCACTTACCCTTATCAAGGGGCCCATGGAAAAGGTGATCAAAAGAGCCGGGAGCGTTCCTGATATTCAGAACAATCTCCAAATAATGGAGAAGAATACCAACCGGCTTTTGGACCTTACCAACCAGCTGCTCGATTTCAGGAAGACCGAAACCAATGGCTTTAGCCTCAGTTTTGTTAAAACCGATATAACCGAACTGCTTGCCGATACCTTTTTAAGGTTTAAGCCTATGACCGAGCAAAAGAATATGCGTTATGAGTTTATCCATCAGCATAAAAATTTATATGCCTATGTGGATATTGAGGCTTTTACAAAAATTGTAAGCAACCTGATCAATAATGCCATTAAGTACGGCAAATCTGTTGTTGAGGTGGAATTGCTGGAACACCAGGAAGACGATTTCACTTTTTCTATCGAGATCAGAAATAATGGCTATATAGTGCCTTATGAAATGCGCGAAAAGATTTTTGAACCTTTCTTCAGGCTTAAGGAATCGGAGAAGCAGATAGGTACCGGTATAGGTTTGTCTTTATCCCGCTCACTGGCCGAGCTGCATAAAGGGGTGCTGGTATTAAACAAGTCTGTAAATGATCTGAATATTTTTATGCTTACCCTGCCTGTGCACCAGGAAAAGGAGTTTGACCTGTACAATACACCTGATGATTATGAACTGACTGATAAAAATAAAGAGGAGGATTTTGACTTTATGAAACCAATTATACTTTTAGTGGACGACAATCCCGAGATACTTGATTTTATTTCGGACGACCTGAGCGAAAAATATGCAGTTATTAAAGCCCTTAACGGCCAGGAAGCGCTTGATATGATCGAGATAGAGAACATTCAGCTCATTATTAGTGATGTAATGATGCCCGTAATGGATGGCTTTGAGCTGTGCAAAAAAATAAAGACCAATTTTGATTACAGCCATATCCCTATTATACTGCTTACCGCTAAAAACACCCTGCAAAGTAAAATTGAAGGGCTGGAAGTAGGTGCCGATGCTTATATCGAAAAACCATTCTCGCCCGAGCATCTGCAGGTGCAAATAGCCAACCTGCTCATCAACCGCAATAAAATAAGGGAGCATTTTGCAAGTTCGCCGCTGGCCAATATCAACACCATGGCCTACTCCAAACCCGATGAAAGCTTTTTAGACAGACTGAACGCGGCCATCAATAAAAACATCCAGAACCCTGATCTTGATGTGGAGCACATAGCAGGTTTAATGAATATGAGCAAGCCTACGCTGTATCGCAAGGTAAAAGCCATATCAAACCTTACCATTAATGAGCTCATTAACATAACCCGTTTAAAAGCCGCAGCCAAACTGCTAGAAGATGGCGATTATAAAATATATGAGGTGGCCAGCATGGTTGGTTACAGCTCACAATCGCATCTGGGCCGCAACTTTTTAAAACAGTTTGGCACTACCCCTACCGAGTATCAGCAAAACAAACGAAACCTTAAAACACGATCACTTTAACCGGTTACCTGATCAGCTATGAAAAAGATAACAAGCGCTTTTTGCCTTTTATTAATTACCACCATTACCTGTTTAGCCCAGCAAAAAGAGGCTGCAACATTCACCAATCCGCTGCTACCATCTGGTGCCGATCCCTGGGTTATATACAAAAACGGTTATTACTACTATACTAACACCGCTGGCCGCAACCTCGTGATCTGGAAAACCAAACATATAGCCGACCTGGATAAGGCCGGGAAAAAAACAATATGGACACCGCCCACTGGTACAGCCTACTCCAAAGAGTTATGGGCTCCTGAACTGCATTTTTTGAAAGGCAAATGGTATATGTACTTTGCTGCCGATGATGGGGATAACAACCATCACCGTTTATACGTAATTGAAAACGCGTCTGCTGATCCGATGCTGGGTGAATGGATATTTAAAGGACAGGTAGGCGACAGTACCAACAAATGGGCTATTGATGGATCGGTTTTTGAAAACAAAGGACAGCTATACATGATATGGGCCGGCTGGGAAGGCGACGTGAACGGGCAGCAGAATATTTATATCGCCAAAATGAAAGATCCTGTTACCATAAGCAGCGAACGTGTTAAAATATCGAGCCCTGAATATCAATGGGAAAAATATGGCGACCTGCATGACGATAACAACCCGGCCCATGTAAATGTAAACGAGGGCCCCGAAATACTGGTGCATAACAACAAGCTATTCCTCATTTACTCGGCAAGCGGCTGCTGGACGGATTATTATGCCCTTGGGATGCTTGCTACAACCACTAACAGCAATTTGCTTGATCCCGCTTCATGGAAAAAATCGTCGGAGCCGGTGTTTAAACAATCGCCCGAAAATGAAGTTTATGCGCCTGGGCATAATTCATTTTTTAAATCGCCAAACGGCAGGGAGGATTGGATACTTTACCATGCCAACTCAAAACCGGGCCAGGGCTGCGGTAAGGACCGTTCGCCACGGGCACAAAAGTTCAGCTGGAATAAAGATGGTTCTCCAAATTTTGGCGTCCCTGTAAAAGCGGGTACTGCGCTGCCTGTTCCAGGCGAATAGCAGACCACAGCAAGTCATGCCGAATTTATTTCGGCATCCCATAGGACAGGTTGGTCATCATAAAGGTGAATTTACAGGTGAGATGCTGAAACAAGTTCAGCATGACCTGTTTTATAATATTCAAACGACCTGTCACCCTGAGCCTGTCGAAGGGTAGTGCGCAGAGGCCTTCACCCACGAGTCTTCGACAGGCTCAGACTGACGGGCCTTTTTGGGGGTTGTATTTCATAACAATATATACCCGAAATTTTATGACACTGAAATAATTATTCACAATGAATTAATACCTAAACTGGCATTAATAATTTATTCATTAAAAACATCGGGCATATGAAAATAGTTGTTGTTGGCGCCAGTGGCACCATAGGTAAAAAAGTAACCGAAGCATTGCGCGGGGAAAATGAAATCATTACCGCTGGTTCCAAAAGCGGCGACGTGCAGGTTGATATTACTTCAAGCGAATCTATCGAAGCATTTTATAAACAAATTGGCAGTTTCGACGCGCTGGTTAGCGTTACCGGCAGTGCACATTTCGGACCATTGAATACCATGACAGCCAAAGACTTTGATAGTGGCTTACAGAACAAACTTTTAGGGCAGGTTAACTTGGTGCTTATCGGTCAGCATTATATTAATCCCAAAGGGTCATTTACCCTCACATCAGGCATTTTGGCCGACGACCCTATTGTACTTGGCGCCAACCTGAGCGCGGTAAATGCCGCCCTTAACGCCTTTGCCATGGCCGCCGCCATTGAACTGGAAAACGGCGTACGTATTAACACCGTAAGCGCCGGTGTGGTTGAAGATTCGCCTGGCTATTTCCCTTATTTCCCTGGTCATATACCTATTGAAATGAGTAAAGTGGCAAATGCCTACTATAAAAGCGTGTTTGGCGCTTTAACCGGGCAAACTATCAAGGTTTGGTAATTTTGTCTGAACCGGGATTAATGGGATTAAAGGATTTATAGGATTTTAGTTCTTTTCTCGTAAAAGACTTAGTTTTTCAATTCCCCTCTTGAGAGGGGGAGCGCAGGGCTGCGTTGTTGCAGGGGTGTGTTAACCGCGAGTAAATAACACACCCCTCCACCCCTCTCAAGAGGGGAATCGCACAAATCCTTACTCGTCACGCTCTGCCTCCCAGGCGCGGTTGGCCTCATCTAACCGAATGTGGGGATATGTGCCATTTCATTTTAGTTTTAACTTTAAAAAACATAAGTTTGATGCTTGTAAATCCTTTTAAATTTAATGAACCAGGTAATAGAACCGTCAACCGTTCCGGCATTTATCCGCAACGTTGTAGCCAATATCCATCCCGATAGCCAAACTTTTTTATTACATAAAGTAAAAGATACCTGGGTTGAGATAACTTACAGGCAGGCTTTGGATAAAATAGATGCCATATCTGCCTGGTTCCTGCACATGGGTATCAGGAAAGGCGATCGCCTTTCGCTGCTTATTGAGAACGGTCCGGATTATGTTTATTATGATCAGGCCCTGCAGCAGATCGGCGCTGTAAATACCTCCATATACCCCACCCTTACCGAAACCGAAATAGAATATATCCTGAACGATTCGGGCGCTAAAATCATTATTGCAGGTAACCCTTTCCTGTTCCGCAAGGTGCTTAAGGTGGCCAATAACTGTGAATCACTGATCCGTATTATCCCGGCATTTGATGATTTTGAAAAATACAGCGATAAACTGACCCTAAATGCCGGTGTTATTGGTTTTGACCAAGTGATACAGGAAGGTTTAGGCCTGATTGAGCAATACAAACATGCCATAAGTGCCGCCCGCGAGGCCATTTTATCATCAGATATTTCATGCCTTATTTATACATCGGGTACAACGGGCATACCTAAAGGGGTAATGCTTACGCACCATAACCTTACTCAAAACGTAATTAACAGCCTCATCCAAATCCCCTTTATCGAAAAAACCGATCTGTTCCTGTCATTCCTGCCGTTATCGCACGTGTTTGAACGTACGGCTACTTACCATATTTGCCTGTACAAAGGTTGTAAAATTGCCTTTGCCCAAAGCCTGGAGCTATTGGCCAAAAACATGGCCGAGGTTAAACCAACTGTACTTAATTGTGTACCCCGCCTGCTGGAGCGCATACATGACAAGGCTATTAAAAATGGAACATCAGCCGGAGGCGTAAAATCAAAGATATTTTTGTGGGCGCTGGAAATCGGCAAAAAATACCGTTTGGTAAAAGAAGCCGGCAAAACGCCGGGTGTAATTTTAAGTGGTCAGCAAAAAATTGCCGAAAAATTGGTATTCAGTAAAATTAAGGAAAAAACGGGTGGTCGCTTAAAGTTCATGGTATCGGGCGGCGGCGCCTTGCCCAAAAACATCGGCGAGTTTTTTGGCGATCTGGGCATTATAATATTAGAAGGTTTTGGTCTTACCGAAACATCACCTGTTATGGCCGTTACCGAGCATCACCGTGTAATATATGGTACCGTTGGCCGCATTATTCCGGGTATTGAGGTGGCTATTCAAAATGTAGATACGCAGCATATTTATACGATACAAACCCATGATAGCTTTAAAGAGGATCTGCAATCGGAAGAAGGGGAGATCATTGTTCGCGGGCATTGCGTAATGAAGGGTTACTGGAACAAACCCGAGGAAACCGCTACGGTTATTGACCCTCAGGGCTGGTTTCATACCGGCGATATCGGCCGCTTTTACAGGGGAAACCTGCAAATAACCGACCGTCTTAAAAACATGCTGGTGAATGCCTACGGCAAAAACATATATCCCACCCCGGTAGAAAACACCTACCTGAAAAGTCCTAAGATAGAGCAGGTATTTTTAGTGGGCGATAAACGCGAATATATTACGGCCATTATTGTGCCCTCGCGCGAAACCATGCAGGAAGCCTTCGGTCTCAAGGATGATTTTTTTGAGCAACCCAATGTATTTGTTGAAGATAAAGAACTGGTTGACTGGATTGGCCAGGACCTGCGCAAGCTCAGCAACGAACTGGCCAAGTTTGAGCGTATTAAAGCATTCAAAGTAAAACGCAACCCCTTCAGTATGGACGATGGCGAAATTACCCCTACCATGAAAGCCAAACGTAAGGTAATTGAAAAGAAATACGCCGCCGATATTGACGATATGTACCTGCAGGAAACAGAAGCGGATTAATAACCGTTGATTTTCTGTGATTGCATTGATTACGTTGATCTTTGCACGTGCTGCCGCGAGCCTCCGGCTCGTGGTTAACATGGTTTCAGCTTTCAGCTGAACTTGTAAGCCAAAGACTTACCTCATGCCTACCACGAGTTACGCTGCGCTAAACTCGCGGTAGCGTAAGAAATAAAAACGTTGTCATTTCGATAGAGCTGGGAAAGGGAATGCGGGTAGCGCGAAAGAGAAATCTTCTACACGGTGCAAAGCCCGTATGAAAAGTCGTATAAGATTTCTCCTCGTACCTCGTTCGAAATGACATGCGTTTTATTTCTTCCGAACACTTGTGGGCTGGAACTGAACGCCAACTCTTCAAATCAAGACTATCCTAAAATCCTCTAATCAAGGTTCAGAAAAAAATCAATTGGATCAATAATCTTTTTGCTAACTTTGTTAGTATGAAACGATCCGGAAGTGCCGATCTGCCTTTACATTATGGTTATGTGCCGCAATGGCTTGCCGAGCGTATGGCAAAGCTGGGACTTGCCGTGATAGAAAATATCGTGATAGATTACGGCAAGGATGAGGTTCTTCGTCGCCTGAGCGATCCTTTCTGGTTTCAAAGCCTGGGTGCGGTAATGGGTATGGACTGGCATTCGTCGGGCATTACTACCTCGGTGATGGGCGCCCTTAAACGAGCCATCAATCCGCACAGCCGTGAACTGGGTATATACATTTGTGGGGGTAAGGGTAAATACTCCAAGCAAACCCCTGCCGAGCTTTTAAAGATCAGCGAAACCACAGGTCTGGATGGCAATTACCTGGTAAAATGCAGCAAGCTAAGCGCCAAGGTTGATAACACCGCTATTCAGGATGGTTTTCAGCTATACACTCATAACTTTATCCTGAGCGATACCGGTAAATGGGCCGTAGTACAGCAAGGCATGAGCGATAGCAGCAAAACCGCACGGCGTTACCATTGGCATTCAGAACAACTTACCTCCTTTGTCGATGATCCGCATACGTTTATCTATGGGCAAAATCACGGCCTGATCCTGAACATGGCCGATAAGCAGGCGGATAGTTCAAGAAATGGCGTAATGCAGATAGC
Source organism: Mucilaginibacter sp. P4_E8 (assembly GCF_056401495.1). Classification (NCBI taxonomy): domain Bacteria; kingdom Pseudomonadati; phylum Bacteroidota; class Sphingobacteriia; order Sphingobacteriales; family Sphingobacteriaceae; genus Mucilaginibacter; species Mucilaginibacter sp. P4_E8. The sequence continues at coordinate 41,627 of NZ_JBFUJG010000007.1, read as the reverse complement.
CGCTGAAAACCCTGAGCTCATGCTGCGGGAGATCAATAAACTGGTGATGCCCGATCATCATCATGTAACCGCTAAAGATGTGGACCTGAAACGGCTTGGCGCGGTACTGTGGCTGGCCCACGAAAAACAACCTGCCGATTTTGAAGAACTGTTGTTGCTGCAGGGATTAGGTCCGCGTACATTACAATCGCTGGCGCTGGTAAGTGAGGTGATTCATGGTACGCCATCAAGGTTTAAGGATCCGGCCCGGTTTTCATTTGCTCATGGTGGTAAGGATGGGCATCCCTTCCCGGTACCCATAAAAGTTTATGACGAAACCATCAGCATCCTGCAAAACGCGGTTTACAAATCAAAAATAGGACAATCCGAAAAAAATGAAGCCATTAAACGCTTATCGAAAATTGCAGAGAATGCCGAAAAAGATTTTACCCCAAATGCTAATTTTGACCAGGTAATAGCCCGGGAACGCGAAAATTGGTGGAAATATGGTGGCCGCACTGTTTTAGGCAAAGTTAAACCACCAGTGCAGCAGCAATTGAAACTATTTTAAAATTAAGCTGATAACTTTAGCCGAATCCAGGTGTGCTTTTAAAACCGGAAGTGTTTTTTTAGCAAAGTCTGAAACATTAATATTTTTGTTCAGGCTGGCTGCATTAAACAAAACGATCTGTTGTTCATACTCGTTAATTACCTCCTGTATGTACGTTTTATCAAATATACCTGCACGTTTTTTTTCCAGATCGGCTATTATTTGCTGATGTATAGCGTTAATGGAATCTTTGGGTGTTATAAAATTATCGGTCTGCAATTTTTTCAGATCAACGGCAAGCCGGGTATGCTCATCTATCATCAATTTCGCGAATTGGATAACCTGCAGATTCTTTGAATTGGATATAACCAGGCCCGAAGCCTTAACGCTGGTGAGGCTTGCCTCAGCTGCATGGGTAAAAAACAACAGTCCTTCATCGTCAATCAGGGGCTTATTGTAATTGTTTGCACGCTTGTTATCCTGGCATGACAGTACCAAAACCAGGGTGACCAAACCCAACAACACACCCGCTATCCGCTTCATTTTCAGTTTGTTTATGATCCTCTTCTCATGTAACAAAAATTAACCGTTCTGGTTTCCTATGGCATCATAAAATATCAGCTGATCGTACCAATTTCAGTTAGCTACAATTTTTTTCACTTTTTTATTGCGTAACCAAAAGGTTTCACATATATTTGTAACCAAATGGTTTCATATAACCATCAAAATCATGTACAGAGATGTTTTTAGGGCCATAGCCGACCCTACCCGACGCGAAATAATTAACCTGATTGCCCATCAAAGCATGAATTTAAATACCGTGGCCGATAATTTTGACATGAGCCGACCGGCGGTATCAAAACATATAAAAATACTAACCGAGTGCGGTCTGCTGGTTATAAAACAACAAGGCCGTGAAAGATTTTGCCATGCCGACTTGCACCAGCTAAAAGAAGTAACCGATTGGGCCGAACAGTACCGCAGATTCTGGACCCAAAAGCTGGATGCCCTGGGCGATTTCCTTAATAAAGAGCAAGAATCAACCAATAATGTTAAACATAAAAATAAGAAGTTATGAGCGCACAACCTTTTGTAATTGAACGAGTTTACAACGCCCCTGCCTATGCAGTTTGGCAAGCCATTACCGATCATGCCAAAATGAARGAATGGTATTTTGACATTCCGGATTTTAAACCGGTAGTTGGATTTGAATTTACCTTTACCGGCGGAAGCAAAGAACAAACATATATTCATCTGTGCCGGGTAACCGAAGTTGTGGAAGGGCGCAAATTATCCCATACCTGGAGATACGATGGATACGAAGGTAATTCGGAGGTAACGTGGGAGCTTTTTCCAGAGGGCGACCAAACCAAAGTTATACTTACACATACTGGCCTGGAAACCTTCCCACCTCTAAAAGACTTTGCAAGAGAAAGCTTTACAAAGGGCTGGACAGAGATTGTTGGCCATATGTTAAAAGAGTATGTAGAAAAGGCATAAAAAGTATATCTAATGTTTATTGATTACAACCAGCAGAATTTGGCTAAAGCCATATTTCTGCTGGCTCTTTATCCGTTGGCTGAAGCCAACGGCAATGAATTAAACAGTTCATTGCCGTCCCTTTTAAGGGACGGATAACTATATAAGTCAGGAATTGGGCTTTAGCCGCCATAGTCTATTTGCAATAACTTGATTTGTAGTATTTTAACAACATCAATCCATATATCCAAGTCCTTATCATTATATTCGGGTTGTAATTATGCTAAACAACCTTACAGATCATATCAAAAAATTTGTGGAGCTTAATGAGACCGATATAGCGATCATTAATGCGGCTGTGGTAGTGAAACAGGTTAAAAAAAAGACTTACCTGCTGGAGCCTGATCATATATGCAAAGACACCTATTTTGTGAGCAAAGGCTGTTTGCGCTCTTATTTCATCAACAAAAAGTTAAATGAACAAATAACCCAGTTTGCTATTGAAAACTGGTGGATGAGTGACTATTACAGCCTGGAAAGCGACAAGCCCTCAAACTGTTATATACAGGCTGTTGAAAACTCAGAGATCATCAGCATCAATAAAAACAAACTTGAAGAACTTTTTGAAAAAACGCCCCGGCTTGAGCGCTATTTCAGGATAGTACAACAAAGGGCTTTTACCGCCGCGCAAAAACGCATTGAATACATTTACAGCTTTAGCGACGAAGAACGCTACAGGAACTTTAGCGAGCGTTTTCCTGATTTTATACAGCGCATACCACAATATATGCTGGCATCGTACCTGGGTTTTACTCCGCAGTTTATGAGTAAGATCAGGGCAAAAAAAGTTTAGTCCTGTATAAATTTCTTAATCTTGATTCATTTTTTGAGGCCTGTTTTGTCCCCACCTTTGGGTAACACAAAACAATAAGAAAATGAAAGCAAGAATCATCATCCCCAAGGTAGAACCAGAAGGATACAAAGCAATGTTAGGTTTTGACCATTACCTTAATAACACCGGTTTAACAAAAACACATAAAGAGCTAATAAAAATACGCGCGTCGCAAATAAATGGTTGTGCTTATTGCATTGACCTGCACACCAAAGATGCCCGCAAAGCCGGCGAAACCGAGCAACGTATTTATGCCCTTAACGCCTGGCGCGAAACCCCTTTCTTTACTGAAGAAGAAAGAGCAATACTGGCCTTAACCGAAGAAGTTACCCTGATACAAAACCATGTATCTGACAAAACCTATGAAGAAGCTGCAAGGCTTTTTGACGAACACTACCTGGCACAGGTAATTATGGCCGCCATAGCTATTAATGCCTGGAACAGGATAGGTATTGCTACTGGCCTGCAACCTGCTCTTTAAGTGTCATGCACATTCAATATATTCAGTAAAAACCTATAAAGCCATCTTAGGGGGAACAATCCAAAAGATGGCTTTATAATTACCCCAGATAAGTTTATCAAAATTTTCTCAATCCTATATTAAGGATAATAATATACTTTATATTAGTAGGTCGCTTATTTAAAATAAGCACTATTGATAATATTTTATGACCAAACCTTACTTTTCACAACTCCTGCAATTTATATTGCCCCTTAATTATTTATCAGGCTTTCTGAAGCCATTTTTATTGTTCGCAGCTTTGTTATGTATACTTCAACCTGTTGAAGCTCAGCAAAAAGGCAGTTATAACCTGCTATGGCGAATTAGCGGCAAAGGCCTAAGCAAACCCTCCTATTTATTTGGCACCATGCACGTGAAAGACAAACGGGCCTTTGGCTTTAGCGACTCCGTGATGTTGGCCATCCAAAATTCGCAGGCTTTCGCGCTTGAGGTTCACCCGGATACACTGATCGGTAAAATGTTTGAAACCCTACGTGAAAAAGACAGTACGCGCAGCGTCCGTAAACTACTTGGCAAGAATGATTATGCCCGGCTGGCCAAACGTTTCCAGGAAAAGAACGGGTACCCGATGGGCAACCTCGACCCGGTTCAGCTGGAATCAATGATGAAACCCGAAAAGAAAAAAGCCGATGACAAAAAAACCTTTATCGACGCTTATTTATACGGCGTAGCCCGCGCTATGAACAAAAGCATTTACGGGCTTGAGAACGCCGCTGAGCAATTCGACGAAAATTTTGGCTCAAAAGCCGATCTGAAATCAAAACTGCAAAACCTGCTTGATGACGATGAAGAACAAGATCTTGAAAATACCGAACGGATGACCAAAGTATACAGCACCGGTAACCTGGAAAGTATTTTAGCATTCATGGACGAAAATAACATCAGCACTGATGAAATTATTGTCCGTAACAAAGTAATGGCGAACAGCATGATGCTGCATATGAAAGATCAATCGCTGTTTACGGCTGTTGGCGTAGCGCATTTGCCAGGTGAGCAAGGTGTTATTGCGTTACTCAAAAAAGCAGGATATACGCTAACACCAGTTAACGCGAGTTTTACAGGTGTGGCCAACAACTATAATACCGATTACTCCAAACTCCAATGGCAAACTTATACGGAAGAAAATAATGGCTATTCTATAGATCTGCCTTTTAAACCCATCAAAACCAATATGCTTTTGGGTTTAAGCACAACCCTTTATGCCGATATTGCCAATGATACTTTTTTTGGCGCCTTTGCTATAATAAAAGGTTCTGATCAAAAACCTGCAAGCCAGGCAGAAGTTATGCAGAGCATGATTAACAGGTTTAAAGCCGATAAGAAAAATCATATCCTGAGTGAAAAACCAGTGGTGGTAAACGGATTAAAGGGTACTGATATCGTTATGAGATCGGGTAATAATGTTTTAAAATACAGGCTGTTATTTGATAACAACTACCTGTACTGCCTGTATGGCGGTAATGATGAGGCAACGATCAATTCGGCTTATGCCAATCGATTTTTCAATTCCTTTAAAAGCTTTAAAACCGCGGCAAAACCAAACCCCAGCTGGATGACCTTTAAAAATGATACCGGCGCATTTTCAGTTAATTTACCTGTAAAACCCCAATTAATTGAAAAGGAGATCCCCGATCCTAACAATATCCATGGTGATCCTTACCGGATGAAGATGTATTTAGCAACTGATACCGTTAACTTAGAGAACTACATTATAAGGTATAATGATTATCCAGAACAAAAGTACCTGGCCTATAAGGATAAAGTTTTTGAGGCAATAATCACTGAAATTAAATCAAAAGGAAAACAAACAGGCAAGGTCCAAAAAGTATTAAAAGATGGATATGAAGGCAGAGAGTTTGGTCTGCTTCTTTCAGATAAGTATAACTGCACCGTGCAAGTATTTGTACGCGGAAACAGGATCTACATGCTGATGAAACAAAACCTTCAGGCAGGATCATTGCAGCAGACGAAGGATGATTTTTTTGAGTCGTTTAAATTCACCCCCTATTTTAAGCAACAATTAGCACCCTATAAAATTGACAATGGAGCTTTTACAGCAGCTGCCTTCTCAAAATTAAAAACCGTAAATGACGTAGCACATGATCATACTTCGTTTTTGCGAACCATATCAGATACTTATTTAACCAATCCGGCATCCGGAGGTTTGTATATTTTAGAACATGCAACCATCAGTAAATATTACCGGACAAAAAATACAGACTCATTGTATAACTATCTGACGCCTAAACTTGTTACTTATCCCGACTCCCTTATTAAAACCGATACGATTACAGCTAACGGACTTAAGGGCCGTGAATTTATAACACTACAAAAGGCAACCGCAGAAAAAAAACGATACAGGATATTTATTGATAACAGCGATCTGTTCTTCTTTTTCGGGCATATGGCTAATGAAGAGCTATTTACCGAAAGCAATAACACCTTTTATAATTCTCTTACCAAAACGCGGGATACTGCGCAAATTGATCTTAGTGCTTCAAAAGCCGCTTTAATAACTACTGATTTACTGGCTTCAGATACCAGCAACTATAAAGCAGCACTCGGGGCTCTGTCCTACTATAAATTTGATAAGGATGAGCTTCCCTTTGTTTATAAGGCACTTGATAAAAAATACGCCGATGATACCAGTAGTAAAGGAGCACGTTCAAAATTGATCAAAGCACTGGCTAAGGTAAACGATAGCAAAACCATCGACAAATTAACTTCGCTTTTCAAAAGCACGGATACGGATGACGAGCTTAAGGTGAACATTCTGGCCACTATCCCCGAAGTAAATAAAAAAGAGGGATATGATATTTATCTCGACCTGTTAACCAATTCGCCTGCTTTAAAAACAGATAATGTTTATCCGGCATTAAGACCGTTGAGTGATTCGGTTGAATACGCGGCTGTTAATTTTAAACGCCTGCTGCCTTTATTAAAATACCCGGATTATCGTAAAAAACTCCTTTCCATTACGCAACAGATGCAGTATACCGACGTTAAGGAGAAATATTTACCATTATTAAAAACCCATTTTACCGACCTAACGCAATATGCCGAAGCCGATCTGGATGCCTATCTTTCAAAAACAGATACAGTTAATAACAAATGGTTCTCCTCAGGCTATTATTATCTTCATCTGATGCAATCCATCAAAAATCAACCCTTAACAGACCGGTTTACAGCAAAGCTTATCCGCGATGACCATACCGGGAGTCAATTGTACGAAGCTGTGACCACTCGGATAATTAATCATTTGGTTACCGATCAAAAATTGATAAACCAGCTTTTGGATAGTATGGAAAACCGATATACTCTAATAGAAACCCTAAATAAGGAAAAACAACTATCGCAGGTACCGCTTAAATATAAAAAGCAGGACGAGTTTGCCAAAATCAGCCTTTATCAATCCCTGGTTAATAGCGACGACGACAATACCGCACCAAAAAATATAAACCTGTTGGGCACCTTACCGGATAAGGGAAGTATTTATTATGTATTTAAGTACACCTTGCCATACGACGACGAAAACACGCCATACATCGGTATATGTGGCCCTTACGCTCCGGGATCAGCCAAATTGGATTTCAGCAGCTATCATGCTTATTTTGATGGATCGCCCAGGAAAACCAACTGGCAGCAACAGGCCAAGGGTATGATGATCAAACTTAAACAGCAAAACAAAGAGGAGCTTGCTAAAGCCGGTAAGTGATCCTTTTTTCGGCAACAAAAAAAGCCGGGTCTTTTTCAAGAACCCGGCTTTTGGATTTGGATTTATAATTTAAATTTAGAACACTTGCTCAAACTGGTCAACAGAATCCTTGCTTTCCAGCACGGTGTGACCCATTAAAAATTCATCAACCTTACGGGCTGTTTCGCGGCCTTCAGATATGGCCCATACCACCAGTGATTGTCCGCGGCGCATATCACCAGCGGTAAACACTTTGCTTACATTGGTACGGTATACACCTTCCTTAGCCTTAACATTTTTACGTTCATCAAGCTCAACGCCTAATTGATGTATCATGCCAACATGCTGAGGATGCACAAAACCCATGGCCAGGAATACACGCTGGCAAGGTATTTCGCGCTCAGAGCCTTCAACTATATTTAATTTAATCGGGCGGCCCATTACGTCCTGTTCCCAGGTTACATCAACAACTTTTAAAGCACGCAGGTTACCATTTTCATCACCCAAAAATTCTTTGGTATCAATACCCCAAAAACGGTCAACACCTTCTTCGTGTGAGCTGGTTGTTTTCAGTATCATGGGGTAAGTAGGCCATGGCATATGCTTTGTACGCTGTTCAGGCGGTTGATACATCACCTCAAACTGTTTAATTGATTTTGCACCCTGGCGGTTTGATGTACCCACACAGTCTGACCCGGTATCGCCACCACCTATTACCACTACATCTTTACCGGTAGCCAGTATATCATCACCATCAACAGTAATATCACTTACCCGTTTGTTTTGTTGTTTCAAAAAGTCCATCGCAAAATGGATACCTTTTAACTCGCGGCCCGGAATATTCAAGTTACGTGGTATGGTTGAACCACCTGCCAGTACAACGGCGTCGTTGTTGCGGACCAGCTCATCGGCTGCTACGTTTTTGCCAACTTCGCTGTTCAGTTTAAATACAACGCCATCTTTTTCCATTACTTCAATACGGCGTTCAACAACCCATTTTTCCAGCTTAAAATCGGGGATACCATAACGCAGTAAACCACCGGGTTTATCATCACGCTCGTAAACAGTAACCGCGTGACCTGCTTTGATCAATTGAGCGGCAGCAGCCAGCCCAGCCGGACCCGAACCTACTACAGCTACCTTTTTGCCGGTTTTAACCAATGGCGCTGTAGGTTTAACCAGATTTTTCTGGAAAGCTATTTCAATAATATGTTTCTCAATTTCCTCAATGGCAACAGCCGGTTTGTTAATACCTAACACACATGCCGATTCGCAAGGTGCAGGGCATATACGGCCTGTAAACTCAGGAAAATTATTGGTTGACGATAAAATATGGTAAGCCTCTTCCCAATTTTTACGATACACCGCATCGTTAAATTCCGGAATAATGTTCCCCAGCGGGCATCCCGAATGGCAAAAAGGGATACCGCAATTCATACACCTGGCCGATTGCTGATTAAGCTTCTCGTCGGTATATAAATTAACAAACTCTTTATAGTTCTTTACGCGTTCAGCAGCGGGTACTTTAGTAGGAAGCTCCCTGTTAAACTCCTGAAATCCTGTTGGTTTTCCCATGAAATTTAGCCTATTGTTTGATATTGTAATTTCTCTAATACTTTTTTATACTCTTTTGGATACACCTTAACAAACTGGGTTGATACTTCATTCCAATTGTTAAGCAGCTGCTGGGCAAGCTTACTGCCTGTAAGGCTGATGTGCTTACGCAGTAATGCCAGGATCTGCTCGTTGTCTGTTGCTGATAACGGATCAAGGTCAACCATTTCGGTGTTGCAGTTTTCGGCAAAGGTGCCGTCGGGGTTATATACCCAGGCTAAACCGCCGCTCATGCCGGCTGCAAAGTTTCTGCCTGTTTTACCCAAAATCAATGCACGGCCGCCGGTCATATACTCACAACCATGATCGCCTATACCTTCAACAACGGTGGTAGCACCTGAGTTACGCACAGCAAAACGCTCACCAGCCATACCGCCGATAAATACTTCACCTGCCGTAGCTCCGTACAAAGCAACGTTACCAATGATGATATTATCTTCAGGAACAAAAGTTGCATTGGCTGCCGGATAGATAGCCAGCTGCGCGCCTGATAAGCCTTTACCTACATAGTCATTGGCTTCGCCTTCCAGTTCAAACGATAAACCTTTGGTAGCAAACGCGCCAAAGCTTTGTCCGGCTGAGCCTTTGAATTTATAGTTGATCGTATTATCTGGTAATCCTGCTGATCCGTATTTTTTGGAGATCTCGTTTGATAACAGCGTGCCTATGGTACGGTTAACGTTGATCACATCAAAAGTTGCAAACACCGGTGTTTTATCTTCAATAGCGGTTTTAGCGGTTTCTAACAACTGCCAATCCAGTATCTCGTCCATGCCGTGATCCTGTTTTTCGCTGTTGTACAGGGTCATTCCCTTGGTATTGGTAACTGGGTGTAATATGCCCGAAAGATCGATCTTTTTAGCCTTCCAGCTATCCAGGTGATCCTTCACTTTCAGGAACTGAACACGGCCAACCATTTCGTTAATGGTACGGAAACCAAGTTCAGCCATGATCTCGCGAAGCTCTTCGGCCATAAAGCGGAACAGGTTAACCACATGCTCAGGTTTGCCCGAGAATAATTTCCTCAGTTCAGGATCTTGTGTGGCAACACCTACAGGGCAGGTATTTAAGTGACACTTGCGCATCATGATACAACCACCTGCAACAAGGGCCGCCGTAGCAACACCCCATTCTTCGGCACCCATCAGGGCGGCAATGGCCAAATCCCTGCCAGTTTTTAACTGACCATCAGTTTGTAATACCACACGGCTGCGCAGTTTGTTGCGTACCAGTGTTTGGTGAGCTTCGGTTAAACCAAGCTCCCATGGTAAGCCCGCGTGTTTTACTGAACTTATTGGCGATGCGCCGGTACCACCATCATAACCCGCAATCAGGATCACATCGGCGTGTGCCTTGGCAACACCTGCTGCTATAGTACCAACACCGGCTTTTGAAACCAGTTTTACGTTGATACGCGCGGCACGGTTAGCATTTTTAAGATCAAATATTAATTGCGCCAGATCCTCGATAGAATAAATATCGTGGTGTGGCGGCGGAGATATTAAACCAACTCCTGGTGTAGAGTGACGTGTACGTGCGATCCAGTCATCAACTTTATGACCCGGAAGCTGTCCACCCTCGCCCGGTTTTGCGCCCTGCGCCATTTTTATCTGCAGCTCATCGGCATTGGTAAGGTAGTTTGAAGTTACCCCAAAACGGGCCGAAGCTATTTGTTTAATAGCAGAACGCATAGAATCGCCATTTGGCAGCTTTTCATAACGCATTTCATCTTCACCACCCTCGCCGGTATTGCTTTTGCCACCTATGCGGTTCATGGCAATTGCCATGGTGCTATGCGCCTCGTGTGAGATAGATCCGAATGACATGGCGCCCGTTGCAAAGCGTTTCATGATATTTTCGGCCGGTTCAACCTCATCAAGGGCAATAGCCTCGCGGTGATGTGCAAAGTCAAGCAAACCACGTATGGTGAAATGCTTTTCGGTTTGCTCGTTAATTACTTTAGCATAGTTTTTATATACCTCGTAATCATTGGTACGGGTTGCATGTTGTAATAAGTGTACGGTAGTAGGGTTAAACAAGTGCACCTCGCCCCTGCGTTTCCACTGGTAAATACCACCTTCGGGCAGTAAATTATCCGCGGCTTTAGCGCCAAAACCTATGCGGTGTTTGCAAAGGGCTTCGCGGGCAATTTCATCCAAACCTAAACCGCCTATGCGGGTAACAGCTCCGGAGAAATAACGGTCGACTACTGATTTGTTTAAACCTAGTATTTCAAATACCTGCGATCCGTGGTATGACTGTAATGTGGAGATCCCCATTTTTGAGAATATCTTCAGCAAACCATCGTTTACAGATTTTACATAATTTTTATGAAGCGTCTTGATATCCAGACTGGTTTCCAGGCTGCCATTGTTTTTAACCGTTTCAATGGTTGACAGGGCCAGGTATGGATTAATAGCGGTAGCGCCAAATGCCAGTAAACAGGCAAAATGGTGTACTTCCCAGGCATCGCCGGTTTCAACAACCAAACCTACAGCGCCACGACGACCTTTTTTGATCAGGTGGTGGTGTACTGCTGATACAGCCAGTAACGTTGGAATAGGCGCGTGTTCAGAATCAACAGCACGATCTGAAAGGATCAATACCTCAAAACCATCGTCAACAGCGTCCTCGGCATAGCGGCAAAGCCTTGCAATGCCTTTTTCTAATGAACCCGGCTGTCCGTCGGCATTAAAATAGGTTTGCAGTGTTTTGGCATGGAAAAGGCCGGTATCAATACTTCTCAGTTTTTCCAACTGATGGTTTTTTAATATCGGGTGTTTTAATACCACGCAATGGCAATGCATTTTATCCTCATCAAGCAAATTGCCGTTGTTACCTATAAACGTAGCCAAACTCATTACCAAACGCTCACGGATAGGATCAATAGGCGGATTGGTAACCTGCGCGAAAAATTGTTTAAAATAGCTGGATAAATGCTGCGGCTTATCAGATAATATAGCCAGCGGCACATCAGTACCCATAGAACCTACAGGCTCCTTACCATCAACCGCCATTGGCTTAATAATGGTATCAATATCCTCGCGGCTGTAGCCAAATACCTGCTGGTAACGGAATACAGATGCTTCTGAAAGGCTGGCAAAAGCCAAACGCGGTTCAGACAGTTCGCTCAGGTTTATTTTATAATTCTCTAACCAACGACCATAAGGCTGTTGTGAGGTGATCTGTTGTTTTATCTCATCATCGGTAATGATCCTGGCTTGCTCGGTATCAATCAGCAGCATTTTACCGGGTTGTAAACGGCCTTTGCGCAGCACGGTGCTCTCGTCAATGGTCAATGTACCGGCTTCTGACGCGGCAATTACACGGCCATCGTTGGTGATCACATAACGCAGCGGGCGTAGTCCGTTACGGTCAAGCAGGGCGCCTACCAATTTACCATCGGTAAAGGTGATAGCAGCCGGGCCATCCCAGGGTTCCATTAAAGTGGCATGATACTCGTAAAATGCTTTTTTAACCGGGTCCATCTGTTCGTTGCCATCCCACGCTTCGGGTATCAGCATCATCATTACGTGTGGTAATGAACGGCCGGTGTGCAGCAGCATTTCGATGATATTATCCAAACAGGCTGAATCAGATTGGTTGTTATCAATCACCGGCAACAGCATCTCCATTTCTTCGGCAGTAAAATACGAAGAAACATATGATTTTAAGCCCGAATAGAACCAGTTAAGGTTACCTGTAAGCGTATTGATCTCGCCATTATGAGCGATCAAACGGAAAGGCTGGGCCAGTTTCCATGATGGGAAAGTATTGGTTGAGAAACGCGAGTGGATCATGGCAAAGCCCGATGCAATACGCGGATCAGAAAGATCTGAATAGTATTTACGCAGCTGATAGGTGGTTACCTGTCCTTTGTAAATAATTGTTTTACATGATAACGAGGTAAAATAAAAATGCTCAGCCGCTGCCGGTATGGTTTCGGTGATGGTTTTATTAATATACCTTCTTAATACAAAAAGCTTTCGCTCAAAATCATCAGCATTGGTAATGTTTTGGGGCCTTGCTATAAATATTTGTTCAACATCAGGTTCGGCCTGGCGGGCGGTTTCGCCAACAACCATTGAATCTACGGTTAATTTGCGGTAACCTAACTTATGCAAACCCAACTTTTCAATAGCATTGGTAATAACGATACGGCAAGCTTTTTTCTGTGCCGAATCTTTTGGAAAAAATATCATCCCAACACCATACTCACCAGGCTCAGGCAGGCTGATCTCCAGGTTTGAGCATTCTTCCATCAAAAACTCATGAGGTAGTTGTATCAATATACCAGCGCCATCGCCGGTTTCAGGGTCGCATCCGCAGGCACCGCGATGTTCCATATTTTCAAGCATGGTAAGCGCGTCATCAATAATCTGGTTACTTTTATGACCATTAATATTGGTTATAAAACCAGTTCCGCAGGAGTCGTGTTCAAATTCTGGCCTATAAAGGCCCTGGTGGCTCTCAGTTTGATTCATCGTAAATTAAACCGTTTTATAAAAAGGGTGTAACTACGAAGTTACTAAATACTACATAAATTATAAAATCATCGGTTATTTTTGAAGATTTCTAAAAAATCAATTATTTTAATCATATTTATTTAACAATTTAACAACAGAAATAAACAATTATTATGATTAACTAAATGAAAAGCGGCATTTACTTATTTAGAATCGATATAAAGTTGCACAAACAATGCAATAATCATTTATACAATCGGTAATTGTTGCTATAACAGAATTTAATTTTGTACTGTTTACCCTATATATACAGTAGAATATAACATTCTTAAGCACGGTTTGGTGAATTCAAAAATAAAGCAACATTTAAGGTAAGTTTAAGAATTGTTAACTTCGCCAAAAATTTTAAACAGATGCCTGCAAAAAACAAAGCCGTTTTTTTAGATCGTGATGGAGTACTTAACCAGGAAATGGGCGATTATGTGCGCCGTTTTGAGGATTTTCATATACTGGATAATTTTGAAGCCCTGAAAACCCTGCAGGATAAAGGCTATATGCTGCTGGTTGCCACCAACCAGGGTGGCCTGGCCAAAGGCTGGTACACCGAAGATGAGCTTGCAAAAATGCACAGCCACCTGAAACAGGTTTATAAAGAGCATGGCGTAGATATAGTTGACTTTTTTTATTGCCCCCATCACCCGCTGTTTACCGGCGATTGCGACTGCCGCAAACCTAAACCGGGCCTTTTATTACAGGGTATAGCCAAATACAACATCGATCCGTCAAAGTCCTATTTTATTGGCGACCGTGAACGCGACGTTGAGGCAGGTACCGCGGCAGGCGTTAAAGGTATATTAATAGATAGCGACCAACCTATAAGTACCGTGCTTGATTTGATAAAATAAGAGCCTCACCCAACCCTCTCCTGAAGGAGAGGGCTTTATAAGCATTATTAAGTAAAAGTCTCACCCTTTAGGGTGAGATTTAGAGGGGGCTTAAAATTTTTTAAAACATTTTACGCCCGTACAACTTTTACCACTATTACAAAGTAAAACCACATGCAACTAAGCCGCTACTTAAAAAACTACGATACTTTCATCGCTGCGTTAATTGGGTTTGTTGCTGTACAGATATTTTGTAGCTACAGTGGCATAGGGATCTCACCCGATTCTATTATGTACACCAGCGCTGCCCGCAGTTTAAATACCACCGGCACACTCCACACATTTAACCATATCCCCATTGTTGATTTCCCGGTGTTCTATCCTATTTTCCTGGGGACAATTATGTTTATTACCCGTACAGATCCTGTAATTTATGGTGCCATATTAAACAGTTTCATGTTTGCCGCCTTAATATACACCAGCGGATGGATCATGCACCGGTTTGTCCCGGCATCGCGCGTATATAAGTGGCTGGTACTGGTGTCCATTATATTGAGTCCGGCGTTGTTGCAGGCATACTCCTATTTATGGTCCGAAACTTTGTTTATCCTCGAAACCTTATTTTTCCTGGTCGCTTTCAGGGAGTATCTTTTAAAACATACGGTTAAAACGCTCATCATAGCTGCGGCCATAGCGGCTATTGCCTGTGTAACCAGGTATGCCGCGGTTACTATTGTTGGTACCGGGGGCTTGCTGTTACTGCTCGACAGGGTTTTACCGCTTAAAAAGAAAATCGTACATATTATTATATACGGCTTTGTTTGTATTTCGCTGCTGGTAAGCAATTTGGTGTTTAATGCTTTCATGTCGGGTACAACAACGGGGCCACGGGAGCCGTCCATTACTTCATTTGGCAAAAACCTGTACTATTTTGGCACCGTAATGTGCGATTGGATGGGCTTAACTCCTAACCAGTATTTCCTGGCCACGCCGCTTGCTGTTATCATATTGGTTGGCTTTATCGCGGCGCTGGCCTATAACTACTACCGCCGCAGGTTAACCAGTTATGAGAACCTGGCTATCACCTTTGCATTGGTGTACGGTTTGTTCATTATTTTGTCTTCTACATTTTCGCGTTATGAGCGTATTAATCACCGTTTATTAGCGCCTATATATATACCGGCCCTATGGGGGTATACCAGCTGGGGATTGCTTTTATTAAAAAAGATCACCAATATAACTACGCGCAGAATTGTTGCCACCGTGTTTATTGCGATGATGCTGGGCTTTGTAACCAAAGAGTTCCTGATTGACAGGAACCGCTATATCGACCAGATAGAAGACGATTATGGCAATCCCGGTTATACAGACGATAGCTGGCTCGAATCGCCATTTGCGGCATACCTTAAACATATAGATAAAAGCATGTTTAAGCCAAAGGTTACTATTTATACCGATGCACATGAGGCTGTTTACTTTTTCTCGGGCATGTCTTCATACCTGGTGCCGCATAAATTTTTCAAAAAGGATATTGCCAAGTTTTATCAGAAAAAACAGTTTTACCTCATCTGGTTCAAAAACCTTGAGAACCCCGAGCTGATCAATATTAAGGATATTGAAAAAGTAAAAAAACTGAAGCTGATCAAGGATTTTGGTGATGAAGGTGCCATTTATGAGTATGATGAAAGTCAGAATTTGAATTAAATATTTTTAAGATTAACAAAATTAGATTCTAAAAACCAGTTCAATTCGGGTTCAAACATTGCAAAAATTTTAAAATTTTGAAAAATCTGACGTTGGAGCTTTGATTTAAAAAACATCTGTATATATTTGCGCCTGCTTATCTATAGTTTTACTATACAAAAAAAATGAACGGTACCGCACTACATCATCTTCATCTGCACCATCACCACCATGTGGTGATTAGATAATGTATGTTTCTACGCGAAATAACAAACTCCGTTTATACTCTTTTTTATTGTAGTTCCTTAAATTCAATCTTTTGAAAACACTTAAAATAGCGATCCAGAAATCGGGTCGGCTCAACGAAAAATCCGTTGAATTATTAAAAAATTGCGGCTTAAACTTCGAAAATTACAAGAGCTCGCTCATCTCTCCTGTATCAAACTTCCCTTTAGAGATCCTTTTTCTTCGCGATGATGATATCCCCGAATACGTTCAGGACGGCATTGCCGATCTGGGTATTGTTGGCGAAAACGTGATACAGGAAACCGAGGTAGAGGTAAGCTACCTGCAACGTTTAGGCTTTGGTAAATGCTCTTTAAAAATAGCTGTACCCAACAATAACGCTATTCAAAACCTTAATGATCTTAACGGAAAAGCCATTGCGACTACCTACCCGGTTATATTGGGTAAGTTTTTGAAGCAACAAAACATAGTGGCCGATATCCGTACCATTTCGGGTTCTGTAGAAATTTCGCCGGGTCTGGGTTTAAGCGATGCCATTTGCGATCTGGTTTCAACCGGTGGCACTTTAAAAAGCAATGGCCTAAAACCATTTGCCGATGTGATGTCGTCAGAAGCGGTACTGATTGGCAGCAAGAATTCTGAAAACAACCATCTGGTACAGGAACTGATACAACGCATCCAATCTGTTTTACGCGCCAAAGAGACTAAGTATGTGGTACTTAACGTTCATAAAGATAACCTCGACACAGTAATCGCTTTATTGCCCGGAGTAAAAAGTCCGTCGGTAGTAGGATTAGCCGAGGCCGACTGGGTTGCTGTACACACCGTTATCCCCGAACGTGATTTCTGGGACAGGATAAGCCAGCTAAAACAAGCCGGCGCACAAGGCATTGTGGTAATGCCAATTGAAAAGATAATATTATAGGGCAGCCAGCCCCAACCCTCCCCGGAAGGGAGGGCTTTAATTGATTAAGGGGCTTAACTAAACATAAAATCAAAAAGTCTCCCCTACTGGGGGAGATTTAGAGGGGGCTTATATGCGACTATACAACTATTCAGATTTAAGTACAGCCGATATTCAACAGCTGGTTCAACGTAATGTTGACCCGGCCAATGAGATCCGTACTATTGTTGAGGATGTGATAAACCACGTTCAGCAACATGGCGACCGTGCCTTGTATGATTATGCCAACAAGTTTGATAAGGTTCAGTTAAGCAACCTGTATCTGGACAAGGCCGATCTGGAAGAACTTGCTGAAACTGTCTCGGCCGAACAAAAGGCAGCGCTTGAAACGGCGTACAACAATATCTATAAATTTCACAAAGCCCAGTTAAAAGCCGAGGACAAGATAGAGACCATGCCCGGCGTTACCTGCTGGCGCGAGTTGCGACCAATTGAAAAGGTTGGTTTATACATTCCCGGCGGCACAGCCGTTTTACCAAGTACTTTTTTAATGCTGGGTATACCAGCCCGCATAGCAGGTTGTCATGAAATTGTGGTTTGTTCGCCCCCGCAAAAAAACGGTAAGGTTAACGCCTTTATAGCTTATGTAGCATTACTGCTGGGTATTGATAAAATATACCTTGTAGGCGGTTCGCAGGCTATAGCGGCTATGGCTTACGGAACCGAGAGCATTACTAAGGTTGATAAGATCTTTGGCCCCGGCAACCAGTTTGTAACCAAGGCTAAAACCATTATACAATCAACCACCACAACGGCTATTGATATGCCCGCCGGCCCGTCAGAAGTTTTGGTGATTGCAGATGAAACCGCTACTCCGGCTTATATAGCTGCCGATCTGCTGGCACAGGCCGAGCATGGCATTGATAGTCAGTCGGTTTTGGTTTGCACATCAGCAAAAATAGCAAATGAGGCAATAGCCGAGGTTGAAAGACAGTTACCAACCCTGCCCCGTGCCGAAATAGCCAGACTGGCTATGGATAACTCTTATATAGTGATTACATCGGGGCTTCATGAGGCAATGGATTTTAGCAACCACTACGCGCCAGAACACTTGATCTTAGCGACCGAAAACTGGCAGCAGATCACCGGGAGCATTATTAATGCAGGTTCGGTTTTCCTGGGTAATTTAACCCCCGAGGCCGCAGGTGATTATGCATCGGGCACTAATCATACCCTGCCAACCAGTAGCTATGCCAGGGCCTATTCGGGTGTATCGGTCGATTCGTTTGTTAAAAAGATCACCTTCCAGCATATCACCCGCGAAGGCATCCAAAATATTGGCCCATCGGTTGAAATTTTGGCCGAGATGGAAGGTTTGCACGCGCACAGGAATGCGGTATCAATAAGAATAAGCCCCCCAACCCCCTAAAGGGGGAGCAAGAATATCCTAAAAGATTAATTACAATGAGTAAAATTATAAATACAATACAAGGTCAAGATCAACCTGATGACAACTCCCCCTTTAGGGGGCAGGGGGGCTACTATAGCGGCCCTGACGGTAACTCCCCCTTTAGGGGGTTAGGGGGGCTATTACGTGAAAATATAAAACGACTTGTACCCTACTCGTCCGCGCGTGATGAGTACCAGGGTGAGGCCAGTGTTTTTTTGGATGCTAATGAAAATGCCTTTGGTTCGCCGCTGGCACAGCAGTTTAACCGTTACCCTGATCCTTTGCAGTATGAGGTAAAAAAACGTTTAACCGCGATTAAAGGAGTACCGCCGCGCAATATATTTATAGGCAATGGCAGCGATGAAGCTATCGATATCCTTTTCCGCAGCTTTTGTAACCCGGGTGTTGATAATGTGATCATTGTGCCACCAACTTATGGCATGTATCAGGTATCGGCCAATATCAATGATGTAGAGGCCCGCAAGGTTTTACTGACCGAAGATTACCAGCTTAACCTGGAAGGCATTGCCGAAGCGATTGACGAACATACCAAGCTTATTTTCATCTGCTCGCCCAATAACCCAACCGGCAACTCCATTAACCGCGAGGATGTAGAAACCCTGCTGGCTAACTTTAACGGATTGGTTATTGTTGATGAGGCTTATATCAATTTCAGTCGCCAAAAAACTTTTATACAGGAGCTTACCGAATATGCCAATCTGGTAGTGCTGCAGACACTTTCAAAAGCCTGGGGACTTGCCGGTTTACGCGTAGGCATGGCATTTGCCAGCGAGGAGATCGTTGAAGTGATGAATAAGGTAAAACCCCCTTATAACGTTAACGAAGCATCGCAGCAATTGGCATTGGAAGCACTCTCCAATATCGACCAGGTGAACAACTGGATCAAAGAAACTTTAGTTCAGCGTGACAGGTTGGTACTTGAATTGAAATTGTTTGATTTTGTGCTGGACATTTACCCGTCAGATGCTAACTTTATCCTTGTGAAAACCACCGATGCCAACAGGATCTATGATTTCCTGGTCGATAAAGGCATCATTATACGCAACCGTTCAAAAGTTGAACTATGCGAAGGCTGCCTCCGTATAACCGTAGGCACGCCCGATGAAAACACCCTATTACTTCAAACCCTACAGAATTTTAAATGAGCAACCTACAGAAAATATTGTTTGTTGACCGCGACGGCACTATGATCAAAGAGCCTGCTGATGAGCAGATAGATTCTTTTGAAAAATTAGAGTTTTATCCCGGCGCGCTAACCTACCTGCCTAAAATTGCCAAAGAGCTTGATTTTGAGCTGGTGATGGTTACTAATCAGGACGGTCTGGGTACGGCATCATACCCGGAAGATACTTTTTGGCCGGTGCATAACTTTATCCTGAAAACGTTTGAAGCTGAGGGTGTAAAGTTTAGCAATATTGTAATTGACCGTACCTTCCCTGCCGAAAACGCGCCTACCCGTAAACCGGGTACTGCGCTGTTGACCCAATATTTGGACGCTGAAAAGTATGATCTTAAAGGCTCATTTACCATTGGCGACCGCAAGAATGACGTATTATTAGGACGAAATTTAGGTGCAAAGGCCATCTGGCTTAATAACAATTCGGGATTAGGTGGTGCTGAATTTACAGAGGCTGATCATATTGGCGATACCATTGCTTTAGAAACAACCGATTGGCAAAAGATCTATGAGTTCCTGAAACTGGGTCAACGCATAATTGAACACCGCCGCAGTACTAAGGAAACTGATATCTACATCAAAATAAACCTGGATGGTACAGGCGAGGCCAAGGTTTCAACCGGGCTGCATTTTTTTGACCACATGCTTGACCAAATTGCCCGCCACGGCAGCATCGATCTGGAAATTATAGCCAACGGCGACCTGCATATTGACGAACACCATACTATTGAAGATACCGGCATTGCTTTAGGCGAGGTTTTTGCAGAAGCATTAGGTAATAAAAAAGGAATTGAACGCTACGGTTTTTGCCTGCCAATGGATGACTGTTTGGCACAGGCAGCTATTGATTTTGGCGGCAGGAACTGGATTGTATGGGATGCTGAATTTAACAGGGAAAAGATTGGCGAAATGCCTACCGAAATGTTTTATCATTTCTTTAAATCATTCTCTGACGCGGCTAAATGTAATTTGAATATAAAAGCCGAAGGACAAAACGAACATCATAAAATTGAGGCAATATTTAAAGTATTTGCCAAGGCAATAAAAATGGCCGTAAAGCGTGATGTAGATAAGATGGTTTTACCAAGTACTAAAGGGGTATTGTAGGAGCCCCCCAGCCCCCTGAAGGGGGTGTTTTTTGATTAGCATAATGGACAGAAATCAGGAAAATACAGATAGCACTTCAACAGCTCCCCCTTCAGGGGGCGGGGGGGCTGTTGGCATAATAAGATACGGGGCAGGTAATATTTTTTCGCTCACAGCGGCTTTGGAGCGGCTGGGCATCCCTTATGGTATGATCAATAGCGAGGAGGATTTTGAAAAATTCGACCGTTATATTATTCCGGGTGTGGGCCATGCAGGCGCTGCTATGCGTAAATTGGAACAAACCGGATTGGTACCTACCATCAAGGCGCTTAACAAACCTACACTGGGAATTTGTGTAGGGATGCAATTACTTACGTCCTATTCTGAAGAGGGTGATACCAACTTACTAAATATCTTTCCAATTAAAACTTCAAGGTTTAAGGATAGTAATTTATATAAAGTACCACATACCGGATGGAACCAGGTATTTCCTGAAAAAGAAAACCCATTATTTCAAAATATTCCGGCCGGATCACACTTTTACTTTGTACATTCATACTTTATTGAGTACGATAAAGCATATACTTTATCCTCGGCCACATACAATAATGAATTTTCGGCATCAATTTGGCATGATAACTTCTACGGCGTACAATTTCACCCTGAAAAATCAGGTGTGTATGGCGAAACACTGTTAACAAACTTTTCAAAATTATAAAAGACATGTATATTATCCCCGCTATTGACATATTGAACAAAAAGGTAGTGCGTTTACGTGAAGGCGATTACGGTCAGGTAACAGAATACGATGTTACACTTGAAGAAATGATTGAACGATACCAAAGCAATGGTACCAACTTTATACATATCATAGATCTGAACGGCGCTAAAAACGATTTCAGCAACCAGCAATACCTGTTTGATGTGATCCGCAAAACCGACATGAAAGTGCAGTACGGCGGCGGCATCCGCAGTATTGAGAAAGTTAAAGAACTGATTGATGCCGGCATTCACCGCGTTATTGTAGGTACACAGGCACTTACTAACCCTAACTTCTTATCTGAACTGGGTTCGGCTATTTGTGGTCGCGATAAATGCTCAGACCAGGTAGTTATTGCCATTGATGTGCTCGACGAGGTGATCAAATACTCCGGCTGGATGGAAAGCTCGCCTATTAAGCTTAAGGACTACATTGATAAATGTCTTGCATTAGGCTTTTTCCGTTTTTTATGCACCGATATTAATAAGGATGGTAAACTGGGCGGTGCCGGTATAGAACTGTACGAAAAACTACTCGATCATTCGCCTTTCATCAAACTCATTGCATCAGGTGGTGTAAGTTCTATGAAAGATATTGAGCAGCTCAGCCGCTTAAAAGTAGAATCATGCGTAGTTGGCAAAGCCATTTACGAGGGCCACATAACTATTGAAGACGTAAAAAACTGGAATCTGGAATCCCTTATTTCAATATAAGCAGCCCCCCGCCCCCTAAGGGGGCGTTTTTGATTAGCATTATGAAAAAACAGATGTTCGGTGGTGCCAGTCATCTTATATTTAAAAATGCACATGCGTTAAGATATAATATGACTCAAGCAGAAACTGTGCTTTGGGGATATTTAAAAGGGAACCAACTTGGTGCTAAGTTCAGAAGGCAGCATCCCATAGGAATTTACATAGCTGATTTCTATTGTCATCAACATAAATTGATAATTGAATTAGATGGCAGCATTCATAACTTACCCAATATAATTCAAAGTGATATTGAACGTCAAGTCAACTTAGAGCTTGATGGCCTCAAATTATTAAGATTTACAAATGATCAAGTATTCAACAACTTAAATAAAGTATTGGAAGATATAAACACGCAAATCAAAAGCTCCCCCTTTAGGGGGCGGGGGGGGCTCGCCAAGCGCATTATCCCTTGTCTTGACGTTAAAGACGGCCGTACCGTAAAAGGTGTGAACTTTGTTGATCTTCGCGATGCCGGCGACCCGGTTGAACTGGCCTGGAACTACTCGCGCCAGGGAGCCGATGAACTGGTTTTCCTGGATATTACCGCTACGGTTGAACGTCGTAAAACCATGGTTGAGCTGGTGAAATCAGTAGCACGGCAGATCAATATACCATTTACCATAGGTGGTGGCATTAACGAAATTGCCGATGCCGATGCACTTTTAAATGCCGGTGCCGATAAAATTTCTATCAACTCGGCAGCTGTACGTAACCCTGCCCTGATAGATGAACTGGCCAAAGCATTTGGGGTTCAGTTTGTAGTAATAGCGGTTGATACCCGCAGCATTGGCGACAAAAATATCGTCCATTTAAATGGCGGGCGTTTACCAACTGAGCGCGAAACGTTGGAGTGGATACTGGAAGCTGAAAGCCGTGGCGCAGGCGAGATCCTGCTGACCTCGATGGATCACGATGGCACTAAAAATGGATTTGACAACGGTTTGCTAAAAATAGTTAACGATGCCGTACATATCCCTGTAATTGCCTCGGGCGGTGCAGGCGCCGTACAGCATTTTGTTGATGTATTTGAAAAAACAAATGTTGATGCAGCGCTGGCAGCATCGGTATTTCATTACGGTGAAATATTGATACCCGATTTGAAAGCTGTATTAAAAAGTAATAATATTGAGGTAAGGATTTAATGAGGTTCGAGTGGCGTGTTATGGGTTTCCTGAGACGATTGCTCCAAAACCTCGCAAATGTCATCCCGAATTTATTTCGGGATCCCACATGCAAAGTTTACAACATCAAATGTAATACCTTGCTGATGGGGTGCTGAAACAAGTTCAGCATGACCCACTTTTTTAACAAACACACGAACCACAAACCTGGCAACAGGCAACAGATATGAATATAGATTTCAACAAAACAGACGGACTGGTACCGGTAATTATTCAGGATGAGCAAACTTTAGAGGTGCTGATGCTGGGTTATATGAACCAGGAGGCCTATGATAAAACCGTACAGGAAAATATCGTTACCTTTTTTTCCCGTTCAAAAAAACGTTTGTGGACCAAAGGCGAAACCAGCAACAACTTTCTGCATGTAAAAAACATCAGCATTGATTGCGATAATGATACTATCCTGATCAAGGTTAAAGCCGACGGACCAACCTGCCACACCGGCTCACGCAGCTGTTTTAAAACCGAATATAACCAGAACTTTATACTGGAGCTGGAAAACATTATTGCCGACAGGTACGAAAACCCGGTAGAAGGCTCTTATGTAAACAAGCTCCGTAATAAAGGACTTAACAAAATAGCGCAAAAGGTAGGCGAAGAAGGTGTAGAAACCGTTATAGCAGCCCTGGCTGAAACAGAAACCGACCT
This sequence comes from Mucilaginibacter sp. P4_E8, assembly GCF_056401495.1. Taxonomy (NCBI): domain Bacteria; kingdom Pseudomonadati; phylum Bacteroidota; class Sphingobacteriia; order Sphingobacteriales; family Sphingobacteriaceae; genus Mucilaginibacter; species Mucilaginibacter sp. P4_E8. The sequence goes on along the minus strand of NZ_JBFUJG010000007.1, from coordinate 17,638 downwards.
GATCAATGAGTCGTCTGACCTGGTTTTTCACCTGCTGGTACTACTACGGGAAAAAGGCCTCGACCTGAAAACCATAGCTAAAAATTTAGAAGGAAGACACAAATAAGTCTTAAGTCCATAGTCGATAGTCCATACCAATTGGATTTAAGGCTATGGTCTATGCATAAACTATCGACCGATTATGATCACCGTTGAAAAAATAGCTGAACTAACCGGGCACGGCAATCCCATTTTCACACTGGAGCTTTCGCAAAAGCCGGGTATATTATTTACCGGTGGCAATGATAAGGGCTTGGTTGAATGGAGCCTGAAGGATTTTACTTTTATAAAAGTGATGTTCCCGGTTAATGCTTCTATCTATGCTATTCATGGTCCTGCCGGTTACCCTTTATTGTTTACCGGTTTGCGCAGCGGCGAGGTTTTGGTGTTTGATTTTATTCAGCAAAAGGTCATTAAATCGCTCAGGCATCATCTTAAACCAATTTTCGATATCAAATCTATCAGCAAAAAAAAAGAATTGCTCATAGCGTCTGAAGATGGAACAGTATCGGTATGGAACCTGGAAACGCTGGAGATGGTGCATAGCATCAAAGTATCAACCGATACTGTACGTTGCATAGCCATTTCGCCCGACGAAAAACAAGTGGCTTTTGGCTGCCGGGATAACGCTATACAAATTTACGATCTGGAAGATTATGCGTTGCTGAAGGCTCTTCATGGTCATACCATGTCGGTTTTTGCATTGGCCTACAGTCCCGATGGTACTTATCTTGCATCCGGTGGGCGCGACGCACAAATAAAAATTTGGGATAGTGTAACCTATCAGCCCATAAAAAATATTCCCGCGCATTTATTCGCGGTTAACCATATTTTGTTTCACCCTTCCCTGCCCTACTTTGCTACGGCAAGCATGGATAAAGGCATCAAGATATGGGGAGCGGATGACTTTAAATTATACAAGATCATCAGCCGCGAAAAAGGGCATCCCAGTCATCCCCTGTCTGTAAACAAGCTGGCCTGGAACGGCGATCAACTGATATCAGTAAGCGATGATAAAAAGGTTATCATCTGGGATATTAAGTTTGATTGATAAAGAAAATAATTTCCTCATTAAATTCCCTCCCCACGGAAGGGGTGYGTTGAATTGTGTGATGGCAGGGAGGGGTTTCTACGCCTAATATAAGCTGGTAATGTTCACCAAACCCCTTCCTCCCCTTCCCCGAGGAAGGAATAGCACTATCCCCGCTTTTCTCTATTTTTAGCCCAAATTATATTATCTATTATATAAACCGCCTTATACTATGCAATGTATGCGTATGGCGTTTTTGTTCTTCAGAGTAGATCCCATCCTTATCAATCGTATCAATTTTTACTTTACCCGATGCATGAATAATATGTTCATCATTTAGCAGGATACCCACATGCGTTACGCGGCCTTCCGCATTATTGAAAAACGCAAGGTCGCCCAAACGGGCCTGGCTTAAGCTTTCCACCAAAACACCTTCCTGAACCTGCTGACTTGCATCGCGCTTTAGCTGAATGTTGTTCAGCTTAAATACAACCTGTGTAAACCCAGAGCAGTCAATACCAAAATGCGTGCGGCCACCCCATAAATATGGCGCATTCAAAAACGACTTTGCCGTTGTGGCTATATCCTCACGCTCGCCTATTTCACCTATGATCTCAAAACGTTCGGTGCCTATGTGGCATGTTGTGCCTTCTAAAAAAGCAAGCGAGCTGCCTGCCGGCAAATAAACAACGCTATTGTCAGCAATTTTCCAGGCCTGCGTTACCGCCCGGTAAGTTAAAGGCGACTTTGTACGTTTAAGACTTTTATAGGCTATATGGCCCAGCATAACAAATTGCAGCCGGCCTATCCATCCTGTATAGTTATCATTTTCGGTGATGATCTTTATCCATCGCTCACCCCATTCTATGATTTCAAATGCCTCGCCAAATAACACTTGCGACACCTGTTCGCTCCGGTCATTTGGCTCTGCACGCAGCGGGATTACCGCAAGGTTACAAATACCGTATTCCATTTATAATAGTTGTATACAAAATAAATAAAAATAAATTATACATTTGTAAGTACTTACGTAAATACTATGTCAATAATTGATGAACTGGAAGAATTAGCCATTGGAGCAAGGCTAAAACGCTTGTATGAATATTTTGCCAAAGATGTTGTTTTGATCTATAAAGATGAGCAGCTTAACTTTGAGCCAAAGTACTTTACCCTTTATTATTTGATTAGCAAACAGGGCGAGGCCGGGGTAACCGAAATTGCCGAAGAACTGGGCCTTACCCATCCCGGCGTTATCCATCTGGCTAAGGAACTGGAGGAACTGGGTTTTATTGAATCGGTAAAATCGGCAACGGATAGCCGCAGGCGAATGCTCCGGTTATCAAAAAAAGGCCGGGAATCATTACCAAAATTTGAGCGGGTTTGGGTTAAAATAGTAGCGCTTAATAGAGCGCTTTTCAGCAGCCAGCAAAACAACCTGTTAAACGCTATTATCGAAACCGAAGCACAGTTAAATGAAAAGCCCTATTATCAGCGGTTCCAGGAAATGTTTAATCCGCAAGGTCATAGCGCGGTTAAGGTGATCGCCTATGAGCCGCAATATGCGCGCTATTTTAAAAACCTGAACATTGAGTGGATCAATACTTACTTTACGGTAGAAGAGCATGACCTGGAGCAGCTCAATCACCCTGAGGAGCATATCCTGGCCGATGGCGGCGAAATACTTTTCGCACAGATCAATGATGACATTGCCGGCACCTGCGCCCTCATCAAAACCGGCCCAACGGAGTATGAACTGGCCAAAATGGGTGTTAGTCCCAAATACCAGGGTCGCAAAATTGGCAATTTACTTATGGATGCGGCCATAGCCAAAACAAAAGAACTGGGTGGCACAAGGCTTTGGCTTGGATCAAACAGAAGGCTCACCCCTGCATTATCGTTATACAGAAAATATGGATTTAAAGAATTTAAGGTAGCGGCAACACCCTACGCCCGCGCCGATATACACATGGAGCTTGAGCTGGGAGAAAAGATTTGAGATGTTAGATATTAGATCTTAGACATCTATTTAAAATCACATTAGCCAAATTATCAGGTACAAAAAAGGGAATAGCAAGCTATTCCCTTTTTTTATATCATTAAAAAACGGATATTATTCGTTCATGTGCAGCCAATCTTTTTTGGCTAACAGTTCTTCTTTGCTTTCGCGTATATCTTCGTCATCCACACAACAGTCTACAGGGCATACTGCTGCACACTGCGGCTCATCATGAAACCCAACACACTCTGTACATTTATCAGGCACAATGTAATATATATCGTCAGACAGGGCAGCTTGTGTTTCTTCGGCATTTAATGTATTACCATCGCCAAAATCAATAACACCTTTAAGTCCCGTACCATCGCTAAAACGCCATGCCGCGCCTGCATCATAAATGGCATTATTAGGGCATTCAGGTTCGCAAGCTCCGCAGTTTATGCATTCATCGGTGATTTTAATCGCCATATTTCTAAATATCTAATATTCTCAATTAACTTTGCCTGCAATTAACAAGCGTACAAATATAACAAAAAAAGGTTTTAAGGGTTTAAATCCTTACCATATATATGTCAAAAATTAATACAATAAGCGCAATAAATTCATTTTCAGGTTTAGGAAAGCAGTTACAGGAGCCAGATTCACAACTTATGGCTATTATTAATGATGAACAATATCACAATGCCTGGTTCACTCCCGAAAGTGTTTTAAGAGCTGTAACCGCCATTGGTAAAATGCTTAACGAGGCCGATCTGCAAACCTGGCTATCAAAATACAACCTCGATAATAGTAAACCCGGTAAAAAAGTGGGACTTATTCTGGCGGGCAATATCCCACTGGTGGGTTTTCATGATGTATTGTGTGTACTGGCTACGGGCAACCACGCGCTTATTAAAGCATCATCGCAGGATGCGCGCCTGATCAAACAAGTACTGCAACGCTTAGTTGACATTGACGGTAGCTTTGCCGATCAGTTCAGTTTTGTGGAAAGATTAGTGGATTTTGATGCCATTATAGCCACCGGCAGCAATAACAGCTCGCGTTATTTTGATTATTATTTTGGCAAAGTGCCTAACATCATCCGCAAAAACCGTAATAGTATAGCCCTGCTCACCGGCACCGAAACGGCCGAAGAACTCTTTAATTTAGGCCATGATATTTTTGATTATTATGGCCTGGGCTGTCGTAATGTGTCAAAATTGATGGTTCCTGAAGGATACATCTTCAATTTCTTTTTTGAGTCGATAGAGGATCATAAGGCCATTATCCATCATCATAAATACAACAACAATTATGACTATAACAAATCCATATACCTGGTAAACAGCGATAAACACCTCGACAATGGATTTTTGATGGTAAAGGAAGATGAAAGGATGGCATCGCCCCTGTCGGTAGTATATTTTAGCTATTACACTGATTTGCCGGCTGCACAACAATTACTTACGGAGCAAAGCGAAAACATACAGTGTATTGTTACCACCGCACCCATCAATGTGCCTAACCAGGTGGTAGGTTTTGGCCAAAGCCAGCAACCCGCTTTATGGGATTATGCCGATGGTATTGATACAATGCATTTCTTGGCAAATCTTTAAAATAACAATACCTTTGGAGGTAAGTGGTCATTGAGTCACTCGGTCATTAAGTCATTGAATTGTTCAATACACCAATGACCTAATGATGCAATGACTTAATGACTCAAAACAATGTATATTATAAAAGTTAAAGGCGTTGCCAAAATACCTGATTATGTACAGCTGCGGGATGATAAATTTACGCTGTTGGCCTATTTCAGGGTTGACAGGCCCGAAAAATCATTGGACAAGGCAGGATTGGCCGATAAGGCCGAATACATTATGAATATTATAAAGGATTTGCCTTTTGGGCAGATCTTAAAATTAGAGCTATAAAAAAAGATGATCGGAAACTCTATTATTAAGCTAAACAATGTTGATATTTTTCAGCAGGCACACCTGGTATTATCAAACGTTAACCTGCATGTTGATAAAGGGGATTTTGTATGGTTGATAGGCCAAACAGGATCGGGCAAAAGTAGCCTGCTTAAAGTGATCTATGGCGATCTTGGTATCAGGAACGGTACGGGCCACGCCTGCGGCTATGAATTAAGCAAACTTCCGGGCCGCGATGTTCCGTACCTCCGCCGTAAGTTAGGCATTGTTTTTCAGGATTTTCAATTACTTACCGACCGCTCTATTGAACAAAACCTGCTTTTTGTAATGCGCGCCACCGGCTGGAAAGACAAAAAACTGATAGCCGACCGTACACTTGATGTGCTTGAAAAAGTGGGCCTGCGCTCCAAATTAAAGAAAATGCCGCATGAACTGTCTGGTGGCGAACAGCAAAGGGTGGTAATTGCCCGTGCCCTGCTTAACGACCCCGAGATTATACTGGCCGATGAGCCAACCGGTAACCTTGATCCTGAAACATCCGAAGAAATTGTGCTGCTGCTTAAACAGATCAGCCAGTCGGGCACCTCAGTATTGGTTGCTACACATGATTATCATATCATACGCGCTTTCCCATCACGCATTATCAAATGCGAAAATGGTAAGGTTTTGGAAGACGCGGAGATTTAACTGCTGATTATTTTTGATTTCAGTGATTGCGTTGATTTTTGTCTGAACCAGGATTGTCTGAACCAGGATTAAACAGATTTATAGGATTATTAGGATTTTTTCTTAGCAATCTTAAAATTAATTTAATCCAGAAAATCCCTTAATCCCATAAATCCCAGTTCAGACTAACTCAGCTTAAGATAATACCCGTTCAGACAACAATCAGCAATTCAGACAGTCACCTGCCACTCCTGCGTAAAAGGTGTCACACCTGTCTGATATAAATACACGGTACTGACAGCTTGTCGGCTTTAGGGCAATGGCAGGATACTTGATTGGCACTATCAGCTATGAAATTTAACGATATGTTGAAGAAAAAGAAGAAAGAAAATACGGATACTCCAGAAAATATTAATGTGGCAAATCATGAAAATATAGCCGGTGACGGCCAGGAACAAGTTCAGCCTACTGAAACTGCTGAACAGGAACCAATAACATCTCCGGAAGATCTTCTGAAAGAAGAATTGGCCCAGGCAAATGATAAATATCTGCGCCTATATGCCGAGTTTGATAACTTCAGAAGACGCACCATAAAAGAGCGTGCTGAAGCCCGCGAAACTGAAGGTAAAGAGCTGATCGTTGCCTTATTGCCGGTTTTAGACGATTTTGAGCGAGCGCAGCGTTCTATGGAAAATGCGGTTGATGTTGCTCCCGTTAAAGAGGGTGTTACCTTAATTCAAAATAAATTAAAAAACATACTCGCGCAAAAAGGCTTAAAAGAAATGGAATCGATAGGCGCGCCATTTGACGCCGACCTGCATGAAGCCATCACTAATATACCCGCCCCTACCGACGACTTAAAAGGCAAGGTAATTGATGAAATGGAAAAAGGCTATTCCCTGAAAGACAGGGTAATACGTTTTGCCAAAGTAATAGTAGGAGCATAAATGATTTCGGATTTGGGATGTTCGATTTGGGATTTACTTAAAATGAACATCTTCTCCTGATATCAAAATAAAAAATAARAAAAATTCGAAATCGAAATTCCGAAATCCGAAATAAAAATTATGGCTAAAAGAGATTATTACGATATCCTGGGTGTTGCTAAAGGTGCAGATGCCGATGAGATAAAAAAGGCATATCGTAAAATGGCTATTAAATATCACCCTGATAAAAATGAGGGTGACAAAGAAGCTGAAGAAAAATTTAAGGAAGCAGCCGAGGCTTATGAAGTTTTAAGCAGTCCTGAAAAACGCCAGCGATATGACCAGTTTGGTCACGCGGCCAATGCTTCATCGCCAAATGGTGGTGGCTATGGCGGTGGTGGCATGAATATGGACGACATATTCAGTCAGTTTGGCGATATTTTTGGCGGTGGCAGTCCGTTTGAAGGCTTTTTTGGCGGCGGTGGCCGTCAGGGTGGCGGTGCAGGCGGCAGGCGCGTAGCCCGTGGCAGTAACCTGCGCATCAAAGTGCGTTTAACTTTAGAGGAAATTGCTAACGGTGCCGAAAAGAAAATAAAAGTTAATAAACAGATCGTCTGCAGAACCTGCGATGGTTCTGGCGCTAAAGATAAATCATCGTTCCAAACCTGTAAAACCTGTGGCGGTTCGGGCGCGGTGCGCAGGGTAACCAATACTATATTGGGTCAGATGCAAACTACCAGCACCTGCCCTACCTGTAACGGCGAAGGCAGCACCATACTGTCAAAATGTACAGTATGTCATGGTGATGGCGTAGTACGCGGCGAAGAACTGATCACCATAAACGTACCTGCCGGCGTAAGCGAAGGTATGCAGTTAAGCATGAGCGGTAAAGGTAATGCTGCCCCACGTGGCGGTGTACCGGGCGATCTCATCATATTGATTGAAGAGGTACCTCATGAAACACTGAAACGCGACGGTAATAACGTGATATTTGACCTGCATGTAAACTTTGTTGATGCAGCCATTGGTACCACTGTTGAAGTACCTACCATTGACGGTAAAGCCAAGATCAAGATAGATCCTGGAACACAGGGCGGCAAAATACTGCGCCTTAAAGGTAAAGGTGTACCTGAAGTGAATTCCTATCACCGCGGCGACCAATTGGTGCACATCAACATCTGGACACCCAAAGCATTAAGTCGCGAAGAACGTGAGATATTGGAAAAATTGCAATCATCCCCTAACTTTAAACCAAATCCAGGCAAAAACGAAAAAAGCTTTTTCGAAAGGATGAAGGAATATTTTGAATAAAGCTTAAAGCGGAAGGCAAAAAGCTGAAAGCATTTTAAAAAGCTCAAAATCTTTATGATTTTGGGCTTTTTTGTTTGATTGATTTGCCATAATGCTTATTATTGATAACATGCATCCCCACATCAAATCAATACTAAGTATAGCTCTATTATTCTTCATTTACGGCCACCTTTCCGCCCAAACTCCCTCTATCCATAACAACTACCTAACCGAAGCGGGTGTGCCTCATCTAAAAATTGAGCGGAATATGATCTACTCGCCGGATAAGGAATGGCTGTATAATCATCATCCTTCTATCATTCATTTTAAGAATAAATTTATAGTCATATGGAGCAACGGCTTAATTGATGAGGATTCGCCGGGCCAGCGGGTGGTGTATGCTACCTCGACCGATTTTGTGCATTGGTCGAAACCCCAGGTACTGGCATCCCCGGTAAAAGTTAATGATACCCTAACCGTACTTACGGCGGCTGGTTTATATCAATACAGAGGTACACTGGTAGCCTATTACGGCGAATACACCAAGCATCGTCAAAACACCCACCTGTGGGCAAAAACCAGCACCGATGGCCTGCACTGGAGCAATGCTATAGATATGCACGTACCACTGATCCCCAATCACGGACCCGAAGCTATTAAAAGCGGCAGGCTCATCATCAGTGGTAATTTCCTGTTTCCTTATACCGATGATCCGCACGGCATCTCGGGCTGGAAGCTGAGCAGCTTTTACCCAGATTCATTATACACCCAGGATAATTCCGCTGCCTTTTATGCCCCGGCTGCCAAATTGGGTCTGCCACCATTATGCGAAGGATCATTTTTTCAGACGGATGATAAAGTGTTACACATGCTGCTGCGTGTAACCGGTAAGGGATGGAAAGGCCATCTTTGGCTTACTGAAAGCAAGAACAATGGCGTAACGTGGTCGCGCCCGGTAGAGGCTGCATTTTCAGACAATGATAGTAAATTTCATTTTGGCCGGTTACCTGACAAACGATTTTATTATGCAGGCATCCCTGATACCCTGCATCATTATGACCGTAATCCACTGGTTTTATCGCTCTCCAAAAATGGTGAGGCTTTTGATAAAAACTATATTATTGCCGATGAGCTGTATCACCTTAAAAAAGAAGGACTATGGAAAGGCGGCCAATACGGATACCCGCATACCATGATTTATAATGGCTATCTTTATGTGATCATTTCAAGACAAAAAGAAGCTATTGAAACCCTGAGGTTCAGCTTAAAACAGCTTCTTTAATACCCGGCGGTTGATGTAACATTTCGCCATGACCTGTATCTAAAGCATAAATCAATTAACTATTGTAACCTTTATACATGCTAAGCATACGCCATATTGTTAAACAATACGCCGGTCACCGGGCGTTAAATGATGTAAGTTTAGAGGTGGAAAGCGGTCAGATATTTGGACTTTTAGGACCAAACGGCGCCGGTAAAACCTCACTTATACGTATCGTAAACCAGATAACCGCACCCGATTCGGGCGAGATCTATTTTGACGGACAAAAGCTCAACCAATCACATATTGAACGTATTGGCTATTTACCCGAGGAACGCGGCTTGTACAAAAAAATGGAGATCGGCGAGCAAATGATATACCTGGCCCGACTGAAAGGCCTGAGCCGCGATGAAGCCAATAAACGCCTGAAATACTGGTTCGAAAAATTGGGTATTGAAGGCTGGTGGAAAAAAAAGATAGAGGAACTTTCAAAAGGGATGCAGCAAAAGGCTCAGTTTGTGGCCACCGTACTGCATGAGCCCGACCTGATCATCCTCGATGAGCCTTTCAGCGGTTTCGACCCGGTAAATGCCGAGGTGATCAAAGATGAAATATTGGAGCTTAACCGTAAAGGCGCTACCATCCTGTTCTCAACCCACCGCATGGAATCGGTAGAGGAGCTTTGTGATTCCATTGCCCTTATTCATAAATCAGAGAAAATACTCGATGGCAAGGTGAAACACATCCGCAACTCCTACCGTAACGATACCTACCTGATTGAGTATACCGGGCAGCAGTTAAACTTTAACGGCTCACAGCCTTTTGACATCATTGGTGAAACCATTTCTGATGATGACAGGCATACCATCCGTATCAGGCTCAATGGCAACCACAACTCCAATGATGTGCTGCAATACCTCATACCCCAAACCCGTATCAATATGCTACAGGAAGTGATACCCAGCATGAACGAAATATTTATTGAAAAAGTAAACCTGATCCCTTAAGCCATGAACAAAGTATTACTCATTATACAGCGCGAATACCTTACCCGTGTCAGGAAGAGATCATTCATAGTGATGATTTTTGTGGTACCATTGCTGATATTTGCTATGGGCGCTATTATTGCACTGGTAGCTAAAGACAGCGATAAGTTAAGCAGCGAGCAGGTTGTTAATGTGGTTGATGAAAGCAACGTTTTTGCCAGCAAGTTTCACGATGTAAAAAACATTAAGTTTAAGCCGGTCACAGCATCCCTGGAACAATTAGAAGTGGCCGCCAAAACCAACGAAAGCCTGCTGATATTATCTATTCCGGCTGATTATGATAAAAAGAACGTCGTTAAAGTATTTTCAAAAAAGAAACCGTCCCTACTCATTACCGACGAAATTGGGAGGCAAATGAATGATATTGCTGTTAATAATAGTATGCTTCAGCACCATATTGATCCCGTCATTGTTAAGTCTATCAAGAGTAATATAGCTGTAAATGCGGTTGAACTTACCGATACCGGCGCCAAAGATGCCAATGTAGGTCCCAATATGGCCGTAGGCATTGCTTGTGCCATATTGATTTACATATCCCTGTTTATTTATGGGGCACAGGTAATGCGAGGTGTTATTGAAGAAAAAACAAGCCGTATTATTGAAGTGATCATATCATCAGTTAAGCCCTTTCAACTCATGCTGGGTAAAATAATTGGCGTTGGTCTGGTAGGATTAACGCAATTTGGCGCCTGGATAATTTTATCTGTAATATCAACCAAAATAGCCGGTGAGGCATTTAATTCACCACAAGGATCAATGATGGGTGCTCTTGCAGTACTGCAAACCATACCGTTTGGATATATCCTGGGTTGTTTCCTGTTCTATTTTCTTAGTGGCTACCTGCTGTACAGCGCCTTATTTGCAGCGGTAGGCTCGGCTGTTGACAGCGAGACAGAAACACAGCAGTTTATGTTCCCAATTACGTTACCGTTGTTTTTCACTTACATACTGTCAGTGTCCGTTTTATTCCGGGCGCCCGATAGCGCTTTGGCTGTGTGGCTTTCCATTATACCATTTACATCGCCTGTGGCCATGATGGTCAGGATACCTTTTGGTGTGCCTGGCTGGCAACTGGCATTATCCATGTTTATGATGGTAGCAGGCTTTTTATTCACAACCTGGGTTGCAGCCCGCATTTATAGGGTTGGTGTTTTAATGTACGGTAAAAAAGCAAGTTTTAAAGAACTCGGTAAATGGTTCTTTTATAAAGAGTAATAAGCAACCTTCAAAATAAATATATAAATCCCCGGAATATTTAAACAATTTCGGGGATTATTTATTTTAGATGCATGACTAAACGCGTTGCCATAATGGACCTTGGTACCAATACCTTCCATTTATTAATTGCCGAGGGCACTGTGAATAACTATCACGAAATTGTACACTACCACGAAGCCGTAAAACTGGGCGAAGGCGGCATTAACAAAGGGTATATTTTACCCGAGGCTTTTGAGCGCGGAATAAAAACTATGCAACAGTTTCAGGACCAGATCAAAGCAAACGAGGTACAGGAGATACGGGCTATAGCTACATCGGCCCTGCGCAGCGCATCAAACGGCAACGATTTTATTAATGAGGTAAGAGCTAAAACAGGTATAGGCATCGAGATCATCAACGGCGAGCAGGAGGCTGGCCTTATTTATAAGGGCGTAAAGATCAGCGGTTGTTTATCTGACCAAAACTCGCTCATCATGGATATTGGCGGCGGCAGCGTGGAGTTTATTTTAGGCAATACCGATCACATCATCTGGAAACAAAGTTTTGAAATTGGCGCTGCCCGTTTAATGGACCTTTTTCACCGTACTGATCCTATTCCCCCGGCATCAATAGAAGCGCTAAACCTGTATTTGGAGGATAATTTGCCCGATTTGTTTGCCGCTGTTACAGGTCATCAGGTTGATACCCTAATAGGCTCATCAGGCGCATTTGAAACCTTTGCCGAAGTTATCGAAACAGAAAAAGGCCACGCATTCGATCTGAAAACCACCAAAAACTATAGCTTTGATGAAGAAGAACTGCTAACCCAAACCAATAAATTCGTCCAATCAACCCACCTGCAAAGGGCCGCCAATAAAGCCATTATACCTGTCAGGGTTGATATGATCGTGGTGGCCTCGCTCATTACCCGGTTCATTATGCATAAGCTGGAGATTCATAAAGTATTGATGTGTACAAACTCATTAAAAGAAGGCGTTTTGGCGGGGATGTTGGATTAATGAGTAAAAACAACCCAACATGATGAAAAGCCAATGAGTAAAACAACAAGTGCACTTAATAACAATTCTTTACGATAAACAAAAATTGCCATTATCAAACAAAATGCAACTTGAAATGCAATAAAAATTGCCTCTACTAATATAATCAGCTCTTCATTATTGAATACCCGCAAGTAAATTGTATAGGCTATCAGCACCAAAAGATTAATACCCACAATAATCATTTTAGTATTGGGGTTGGAATTGTTTTTCTGTGGTTCTCCCATATTATTAATGCATATTCCCCAGGCTCCCGAACGATACACAAGTTGAAAACCCTATAATCAAAACAAGTAATGCACTCAGGAGCCACATCCAGCTGCGTTTTGCTAAGGCCATAATGATACACACAACTACATGGATCAATATTAAAAACGCGTCAAATATAAAGCCTCCGCCACCGGCATCAATTGAACATAGTACGGCATAAATTGCCAGTATAAGCATATTTATACCCACAATTTTCATCCCGGCAAAACTTTTATTTTGCTCCTTTATGGGAATGTTCTTTATACCCCCGGAATTATTTTCGTCGGCGGGCGAAGGGTTTTCGTCTTTGTTATCTTCCATTATACAGGTATTTCGCTTCGTAATTGTTCCAGGTATTCCCGTTTATCGTCACGGTAAAAAATGTTCATGGTTTCAAACGGGATGATCTGCATATCCTTGTTCACAATATGTACACATGATTTTTTAATGGCGCGCACGTCAAAATTCTGCGCGTCAATAAACTGCATAATGATCACCCTGAACAGGTTATCATAGCTCAGGCTGGGCGCGTCAATCTCTGGCAGGCAGCATAAAAGCGAATGTAAATGCTCCTTCGCCTTATCAACCGAATTACCGGTGCTAAACATATTAAGCAGGTGCCCTTTCAATCTTTCGTCCTGTTCATACACAATGGTGTTGCGGGAATTATCCAGCAGGTCGTCCGGGTTTATCATGCGGGTTAAGGGGATCACTTCGCCGCCCTGTTTAAGGGCGTAACCCATTACCAGCGCGTCGGGGTTACATGGCACCGGGATCAGGTCGTTCTTATTAAAAACGTTAGTTTGTTCCAATATGGCGGTTCGTACTTCTGTCAGGGTATAACGGTCGGTTTTTTCATTAAAGTTCTCCAGGCGGCCGGCCTGCTGCGTTGGCTGAAAAGTTACCCCACGTACACAGGGTTGTTTCAACGCGTATTCAATTATCTTCCCTATTTCATCCGTATTTAAACCCTTTTGCAGAGTAACTACCAGCGTGGTCGATAAATTATATTTATTTAAATGCTCAATAGCCTTGATCCTTACCTCGCGCAGATCCTCGCCCCGCAGTTGTTCAAGCGCCTCTTTCTTAAAAGAATCAAACTGCAGGTATATTTCAAAATCGGGCATATAGGTGGCCAGGCGTTTTACAAATTGCTCATCCTTGGCAATCCTGATGCCGTTAGTATTCACCATGAGGTGTTTAATGGGCTTGGTTTTGGCAATATCCAGGATCTCAAAAAACTGCGGGTGCACGGTAGGCTCTCCCCCGCTTATCTGTACCACATCGGGCTGGCCTTCATTTTCCACAATTACATCCAGCATCTGCTCAATTTCCTGCAGGGTGCGGTGGCGGCCATAAGTAGGCGACGACATGGCATAACAGGTTGGGCAGCTTAAATTACACCGATCGGTAACCTCAACCACGGTAAGGCAGGAGTGCTGTTCATGATCCTGGCACAAGCCGCAATCATACGGGCAGCCATAATGTGTTTTAGAGTTAAATTTAAGCGGCATTTCGCTGCGCTTGGCATAGTTGCGGCAATTTTTATAGTATTCTATATCGGTGGCTATCAGCACCTTTTCAAAACCATGCTGGCGGCAATTTTTAAGCATGTAAACCTTATCATCCTCAAAAACTATTTTAGCATCAACCCTGCGCAAACAGGTGGAGCAAATGCTCAGTGTAAAATCATAATATATATACGGGCGTTCAGGCATGGGGTTTGGTTAGTTTTGATGGATATAGAAATACTTTATAATAATACAAAATACCCGCGATACAAACCAATTGAATTACCGACAGGCCAAAGCCGAAAAAGTAATCGGGCTTAATAAATTCCACAAAAAGCCTAAACAGCAGGTAACTCACCATAAACAGTTTAAACCTTGCGCCATCGGCAAAAGGGTTTTGTTTTTCAAAAGCTTTCAGCCCTATCCAAAGCAACAGCCAAAATAATATCTCGTACAAGTTGGTGGGATGCCTGCGAATGCCATCGCCAAAATTAATGGCCCAGGGAAGGTTGGAAGCAATGCCGTACGTTCCATCCTCCAGGCCGGCAAGGAAACATCCGGTACGTCCTATCACCATAGCCAGTATCAAAGGGTAAACCATCAGATCGCCGGATGATACAGTTACGCCTATTTGTTTCTTGGTAAGCTCTACCCCAATTAAACCACCCAGCATACCGCCAACTATGGTTTTATTACCCATAAAATAAATAATACCGAACTGCGACAGCAAAGTAGGGTTTTCCAGCACACCAACTACATGCGAGCCAACAAACGCCCCAAATGCCGCACCGATGAAAATAATAAGCCGGTTATGGTCGGTTATTTTATCTGCACTTTGTTTACGCAGCCAGGCATAATACCTGTAGCCCAAAAAGTAAGCCAGTGTTTCGCACACAAAATGTACCGGAATGGATGATTTGCCTATAGGAATATTTACAGGGAAGTGCAAGGTTATATAGCGTATTAGTTATACAGGCAATGTACCAATCCTCTGTATCTTTTTTAAAGTAAAATAAAATTTACCACCATCCTTTGTATATTGTGAGCTTAAATACGCTCCATGAAATTAAAATTTACTGGCTTTGGCTTACTTGCATTATTAGCGATCACCGCGCACGCGCAAAAAAGAAAGGTCAATCCTGATGATACTACTTCAAACTATAACCCGGCCGCTGCGTTTTCGCCCCAGTTTTATACCGAAAAAGGCAATGATTTTCATGCGGCTAATGGCAATCCCGGCCCAAAATACTGGCAAAACCGCGCCAACTACCAGCTAAATGTTAAGCTGGATACCGTTAGCAAAACCATCAGCGGTACCGAAACCATTGATTATATCAACAATAGTCCTGATGAGCTGCAATACCTGTGGCTGCAGATGGATCAGAATACTTATAAAAAAGATGCCCGCTCCAACTTTGTAACGGGTATTGCGCCAAAACCAGATCAGCATACCGACGGTTATCAGATCGAGTCGGTTGCGGTAGATGAAGGTGGTGTGGTTAAGCCTGTAAAATTCGTGATAACCGATACGCGTATGCAGGTTCGTTTGCCAAAGGCGGTTTCGGCCAAAGGTCAAGTTCGTTTAAAGATCAAATATCATTATACCATTCCCGGCGCTTTTGGCGGCCGTACGGATTATGTAGATACCAAAAACGGCAAGATCTATGAAATTGCACAGTGGTTTCCGCGTATGTGTGTTTATGACGACAGTCGCGGCTGGGATACCCTGCCATTTTTGGGCAGCGGCGAGTTTTATTTAGATTATGGCGATATTGACTACAGCGTAAATGTACCCTGGGACATGATTGTGGCCGGCTCAGGCGAGTTAGTGAACCCGCAGGACGTATTGACAGCCAAACAAATAACCCGCCTTAACGCCGCCCGCAACAGCGATAAAACGATCATGATCCGCGACCTGGCCGAGGTAAATGATCCGGCAAGTCGCCCGGTACAAAAAGGCACCCTTACCTGGCACTTTAAAATGTTCAACACGCGTGATGTGGCCTTTGGCGCATCAAAAGCTTATATATGGGATGCCGCGAGGGTAAACCTACCCGATGGTAAAAAATCGCTGGCCATGTCTGTTTATCCGGCCGAAAGTTATGGTAATGATGCCTGGGGCAGGGCTACGGAGTATTTGAAAAAATCCATAGAATATTTTTCGGAGAAATGGTTTGTTTACCCCTATCCTGTTGCTGTTAACGAGGCTGGCATAGCCGGCGGTATGGAATATCCCGGTATTGTGTTTGATGGTATTACCGACAAAGGCAGCGAGCTTTACTGGGTAACCGCCCATGAAATTGGTCACAACTGGTTCCCGATGATCGTTGGATCTGACGAGCGCCGCTTTGCCTGGATGGACGAAGGCTTTAACACTTTTATTGATGTGTATGCCTCTGATGCTTTTAACAAAGGCGAGTATGCCCCTAAACGCGACGGAGAATACGCTCCCGGTGGCGGTAACCCTGCCGATGAGATCATCCCATCGATAACCGATCCGGGTTCACCAACTATTATGACCGCGCCTGATGCCATTGCCGAAAAATACCGTCACCCCCTCACCTATTTTAAACCTGCATTTGGAATGGTTTTGCTGCGCGAGCAAATTTTAGGTAAAGACAAGTTCGACTACGCTTTCCGTAATTATATCAATAAATGGGCATACAAACATCCGCAGCCCGATGATTTTTTCAGATCGATGGAGAATGGTGCAGGCGAAGATTTGAGCTGGTTTTGGAAAGGCTGGTTCTACAATAACTGGACGCTTGACCTTGCCCTGATAGACGCTAAACAGGTAGATAATAAAGGCGCTAAAGGCGTAAGTATTACTGTGGTAAATAAAGAACAGCTACCCATGCCTTTTACTGTAGAGGTAAAATACAAAGATGGCAGCAAAAACCGCACTTACCTGCCGGTTGAAACCTGGCTGCAGCACAAACAGATCACCCTCATACTGCCCGGCAACAAGGAAGCCGAAAGTGTGACCGTTGACCCGGATAATGCCCTACCTGATTTGAACAGGGGAAATAATACGTTGAAGGTGAAGTAATTTGTCTGAACCGGGATTCATTGGATTTAGGGATTACACAGATTACTGAGTTTAGCTATGTCAACTTCAGATATGTCATCTCGAACGAGGTACGAGGAGAGATCTTATAAGCGGGATAAATACCAACTGTATAAGATTTCTCCCTCCGGTCGATGACAAAGTTGATAGAAATCAATCCAGCCATCACCCCAAACGTTTAAAATATCCGCAGAAACTCAATCATTCAAAAAATAATCCCTCACGGCCTGCGCCACTTCTGCGGGGGCGGTTTTATCCGGGCCAAAGTGGTCAAGCTTAGGAAATTCCTTAACCTGTGATGATGGTAATACTTTGATCAAAGCTTCGATAGCTTTGCTTACGTATCTGAGTCCACTTTTGCCGCCGTACATCAGCAGTACACCTGCCTGCAC